>CAMFNC010000179.1 GCA_945965245.1 uncultured Porphyromonas sp.
CACCTCCGTCACATTCTGCCCTTTGGGCTTCATGTGCCACCTCCTCGGCGATGAGGATCGGGCTTGTGCCGGAAACTTGATTACGCTTGTTTGCTTATATCGAATTTGGATTAATCCAAATAAAAAGGAGTTACCAGTCGATTGTATGCTTCATCGGATGAGCATAGTGTGAGTTGGGTAAAGTGTTGTATGGGAAGTAATTCGATTAACCGTGCCAACCGACACAGCATGAGTTGTGGTTTGCCATTGGATTGCGGATATACATAGCAGAGTTCTTCCAACCCCAAACCGTTGTTGAGGGCTGCGATGCGCAATTCATCTACTTGCAGGGCGGGCAGTACAAGGGCAATCCGTCCGCTCGGAGCCAGACAAGTGCGAGCACATCGCAATAGAGTATCCAAAGAGAGCGAGACCGAGGCATGGCGAGCTTGTGCACGTGCCGACTGAGGCGACAAAATGCCAGATGAGAAATAGGGCGGATTGCTCACAATCAGGTCAAAGGTTTCGGTAAAGTTGTGCCGGGTAAAATCGGCACACAGCACATGGATGCGATTGGCAAATGGCGAAGCATTTACATTATCTTGAGCTTCTTGTGCTGCCGGAGCATCCAATTCGATGGCAGTAATCGTGGTGGTGGGGTATCGCTGCGCCATACACAGCGCAATAAGTCCTGTGCCCGCACCTACGTCCAAGATGCTTTTTCCTCCATCGGGCAGTTGCGCCCATGCTCCCAACAGCACGCCATCGGTACCCACCTTCATGGCAGATAGGCGTTGGGTGATGCCGAATTGTTTGAATTGGAAAAAATCTTTGGGCATGAAGCTATGTTTGCGATTGTGAGTCATAAAGGTACGTATTCTTCATGTTGTGACCAAGTTGCCCGACTTTGCAAGCCACACGCCGTCCCATTTCCCTCAAAAATCACCCTTTCGGGTATTGTGGGTGGAGAATAAAGGATGGAAATTTGCAGAAGTAATTTATCTAAAAAATGACGCTATGAAAAGATATGAGCGAAATCGGATTTATATATCCGAGAGTGTGCAAAAGAAAATAAGGGATTTTCGTCTTCTTTTTGCCGGTGTGGGCATCGGCAGCCATATAGCCGAAACGGCTTTACGAATGGGATTTGAGCATATAACGCTGGTAGATGGTGAGGTGGTTCAAACCGACCATTTGAACAACCAGAATTACCGTGTGGCGGATGTGGGCAGACTCAAAGCGGAGGTGCTGAAGGATCATTTTTTGGACATCAATCCAGATGCGCAGATAGAGGCTGTGCCTATTCGGATGAATTCGGATAATGTGCCGGACATCGTGGCAGGACATCATGCAGCAGTTAATACTTTGGACTTCGATGGCAGTACTCCTTTTGTTTTCGACCGCATTTGTTCGGAACAGGGCATAACTGTTTTGCATCCTTTTAATGTGGGATTTGCTGGCATTGTGATGGTGACCAAACCCAATCAGGTAGGATTGGACAGCTTGCTGCCCGAAGGCGAAAGCCCGGTAGGTTTTGAGCGGCATGCGGTGCGCCATGCCACCGATTATTTCAATTATTGGGCACGCCCTAAGATGTGGATAGAAGAGATGCTAAGGAAATATGAAGACGAGGGATGCAGGTTGCCGCCTCCCCGATTGGCTGTGGCGTCTTCACTTGTGGCCGGGATGTCGGCATCCATCCTCTACCGTTTGGCTGTGGGAGGCTTTGTGAAATCTTTCCCCAAGTTTTATTATTACTCCGAATATGACGACCTGAATTAATAAGACTCCGGTCTACCCTTTTCCTCTTTAATCGGATATGGAAATTTTATATCCAATATTTCTTGTGAATTGCACCTAAGCTTTTACCAGAGAGCTTAGGTGCTTTCTATGGTATGCTCTAATCCGAGGGTTGCAAATCCTTCCTGTTTTAAGCTTAAGGCAAAAGCAAAAAAGCATTAAGTGTTTTTTCGATTATATGGAGTTTCTGCTTTTTGCAATAAACTTTAGGTCAATATCGTTATCTATATGAATAAATCGGGTATCTTGTATTACCTAATATCATTCTGTTTTTATTATTTAATATTTTTAATTTATAAGTAGAAAGTATCTATGACAACGAACAAATTCATCAAAACCGGTGCATTGGCATTGGGAGTCGTGGCATTGAGCATGGCCACTGCTGCCGGCACCTATCAATGGATGAGCAACCGTTCGGCTGCTCATCCCGGGCACGATATTGCCCTTGTAGACCAACATCTGAATGAGTATGGATTTCATAATGCGGCTTTGTCGCCTTCATATTCGCCAGCAGCCGTGGGCAGCGCGCCCGATCTGGTGCCGGCAGCCGAAAAGGCTGTGCAGGCAGTGGTACATATTCGTGTGGAGGGACGCCGCAATGTTTCATCGCAGCGTATGATCGATCCTTTTGAATACTTTTTCGGAGGTTCGCCGTTTGGTGGTCGTCAGAGTAATCAACCTGTAGTCGGCTTCGGTTCCGGTGTCATTATCAGTGACGATGGATATATCATTACCAATAATCACGTGGTGGAAGACAGTGAAAAAATCAGTGTTACGCTGAATGACAATCGAACTTTTAATGCCAAACTGATTGGTACAGACCCTGCCACCGATATAGCATTGCTCAAAGTGGATCAGAAAGGATTGCCCACATTGCCGTTTGGCAATTCCGACAATCTGAAAGTGGGAGAGTGGGTTCTGGCGGTGGGTAATCCGTTCAACTTTACTTCCACGGTTACTTCCGGCATAGTG
>CAMFNC010000180.1 GCA_945965245.1 uncultured Porphyromonas sp.
TCAAAGAGGGTAAGTTCGTAATCGTAGTGGACGATGAAGATCGTGAAAATGAGGGCGATTTTATTATAGCTGCCGAGAAAGTCACTCCCGAAAAAATCAATTTTATGATGCGTTATGGTCGCGGAGTCCTCTGCGCCCCTATCACAGAGGAGCGTGCGGCACAACTGGATTTGGAAATGCAGGTGCCTCAAAACACCTCGGTACACGAAACACCGTTTACGGTAACCGTGGATCGCTTGGGCAACGGTTGCACCACTGGTGTTTCGATGTATGACCGTGCACAGACCATTCTGGCTCTGGCCGATCCTGACACCCTACCTACCGACCTGGGCAGACCCGGGCACATCTGCCCCTTACGTGCTCGCAGCAAAGGAGTATTGCGCCGTGCCGGACACACCGAAGCCGCTGTGGATTTGGCTCGTCTGAGCGGATTGCAACCTGCTGCTGCACTGATTGAAATCATCAATGAAGACGGCACCATGGCACGTCTGCCCCAATTGATGGAAACAGCCGAACGTTTCGGGATGAAGATTGTGAGCATCAAAGATTTGATAGCCTACCGCTTGCGCACCGAAAGCATCGTGGAGCGCGGCGTGGAGGTGCACATGCCCACAAGCCGAGGTGACTTCCGCCTGATACCTTTTAGGCAGGTAAGCAACGGTTTGGAACACATTGCACTCATCAAAGGCAATGTATCAAGTGGCGAACCGGTGCTGGTGCGCATGCACTCCAGTTGTGCCACCGGCGATATTTTCGGTTCCTGCCGATGCGAATGCGGCGATCAGCTGCACAAATCCATGGAATTAATCGAACGGGAGGGGCGCGGACTGATTGTTTATCTCAATCAGGAAGGACGCGGCATTGGTCTGATGGACAAGATGCGCGCCTATAAGCTACAAGAAGAAGGTATGGATACCGTGGACGCCAACCTGCATCTGGGTCATAATGCCGACGAACGAGACTATGGTGTGGGTGCTCAAATCCTGAAATCGCTGGAGGTACACAAGATGCGTCTGCTGACCAATAATCCGGTGAAGCGTGTGGGTCTGGAGGCTTACGGACTGGAAGTAGTGGAAACCGTGCCCATCGAAATTGCCCCCAATCCCTTCAACAAGTTTTATCTGGAAACCAAAAAGAAACGCATGGGACATACCCTGCACAACATTAAATAAAAAAACGTAAATGTAAGGGCGAGATGCATACTCGGCTAAAATGAGGAGCATCCCCTCTTTCCATTATCCATATGCAACCAAATCAACGGGAAGTCATTGCACGAGCCATAGAAAAGTATCGGCAAAATCAACCCAATGCCCAACCCTCCGAACTGCAAGCCGCTCTTTTCGATATGGACGGCGTACTGTTTGATTCGATGCCGGCGCATGCCCGCAGCTGGAAAGAAGCGGTTAGCGAAGCCGGCTTGGACACCAAGGAAAAGGATTATTACAGCTACGAAGGTCAAACAGCACCCTATACCATCCGCCTGCTCTATGGCCTCCATCTGCAACGAGAACCGAATGAAGAGGAAATCGAACGGATATACCAACGCAAAACAGCCCTTTTCGGTCTGTATGACCATGGCGAACCCATCGCCGAAGCTCATCGCGTACTTGATTCGGTCAAGGACTTGAAACGTGTGCTGGTGACCGGCTCTTCGCAGCCGGAACTAATGATGCGAATCAATCATACCTACCCGAACATCTTCGGCTCCCACAATATGATTACGGGCAAAGATGTCAAGCTGGGCAAACCTCACCCCGAACCCTACCTCAAAGCACTGGACAAAGCCGGAGTGTGTTCGCAGGCCGCCCTGGTGGTGGAAAACGCACCTATGGGTATCAAGGCAGCCAAAGCTGCGGGCATCTTTACGATTGCTGTCAATACCGGACCGCTGGACGACGAAGAACTGCGGCAAGCAGGGGCAGATTTGCTCTTCGATAATATGGGGCGGTTGGCAGAAGCCATCCCCCTGATACGTCAATTGTGGAGTTGTTAAAGCCTGCAGATTTGGGTATCTTTGTTTACAAAAAAAGATTATTCCGATGAACTATATGAAACGAATCTTGGGGTTGCTCCTGTTACTACTGTCTGTGGGATTTCTTCCTGGTCAGGCGCAAGAGACGGAGCGCAAAATACGTTATTACTTCCAACAGATGCCGGAGGCGGTCATGCCCATGCTTTCGCAGCAAGACCGGGAATCGCTGGTAAACTCTTACGATGAAGCCAAGAAGCCCGTAAACATCCGTGGCAGACTAATCTATGAGATTACGTTGGAAAAGCTGACCGACAACTATATCCGTATGCGCACCAGCCAATCCGGCTATACGGAATGGATGCTGCTACCTTTGGTAAACGGCACACCAGTCATCATGATGGTTCAAACCGTAGAACGCCCCATACCGGATGCCCGGCTAACGTTTTTCACTCCGAATTGGCAGGTAATTTCTAACTCCGACATGATGATTACAGCACCGCAAAAGAACGATTTCCTGCCACCGGAAATCGACGAGCGCACACCGGAAGGCAGGTCTTTTGCCCACCGCTTGGAACCGCTTTATCTGACTTATGAACTGAACCCCGAACTCTTGCAGATAGAGGCAAAGCCTTCGCTAAAGCCGGCCGATGATGCAGCAGGCAACCATGACGAAGCTCTGGCCAAAGAAATCAAACCTCTGAGCTATTACTGGAGCAACGGACTGTGGAGGCGCACCGACGTAAAACAATAAAAATATAGAAATGACCAACAAACGAACCAAACTGATTGCTTTGGCTGTAACTGCATTCATTTTGATTGTGGGCGGATTGATTTTTTGGATTGTGGGCGAGAAAAAGCAATTGGAAGCCGACAAGCTCAACTTCGCCAAATTGGAAAAAGAAGCCATGCAGGAGGAACTGGATAGGCTGAACGAGGAGTATGGCATGCAATATCAAAAGCTGACGCAAGGCACCACGCCGGGAGAGCTGAAAATGCACTTTGCCAATGACTCCATAGCGGCACAATTGATATCGGAGCGTGCCAAAGTAAGCAAACTATTGGAAGAACTAAACTCGGTAAAAGCGAACAATGCCAAACGCATCGGTGAACTGAAAAACGAGGTAAAAACATTGCGCACCATACTTCGCTCGTATGTGGTGCAGATAGACTCTCTGAACGTGGCCAACGAAAGGCTTCGGAATGAGAATGCCACGGTCAAGGAAAACTTGGAGCGTGTAAGTTCGGAGGCGGGTCAATTACAGGCAGACAAGAAAAAACTAACAGAACAGGTAAATCTGGCAGCCAAACTGAATGCAACGAACATTGGCATCAGACTGATTGACCGCCGAGGACGTAAAGCCAAATCACTAACACGAGCCGAAAGCATCGAAATCACATTTACCGTGTCTAAAAATATCACGGCCGAACCGGGCGAAAAGACTTTTTATGCTCGCATCCTGAACCCCAACGGCGAAGCTCTGATACAGAATGCCTCCGACATGATGACATTCGAGGGCGCCAAGGTTCCGTTCAGCTGCCGCAAGGTGGTGGAATACGGAGGTGATGAAATGATCATAACTCTCTACTGGAATATCAATCAGGCTCTTTTGGAAGGGCAGTATATGATTTATCTGATAGCCGATGGCAATCTCATCGGTCAAAAGTCATTTACCCTTTAATTGGGGTAAATGACTTCCGGTAGAAAAACTGTCTCCCATTCGTTCGCCTGGCAATTATTATTTTTACTCACGGTGGGTTGTAAATCTGATTTATATCCCCAATTTAATCATTACGCGTCGCAAGATTAGTGTTTGATTGACTATGAAATTTTCCAATTTATTAAGCTACACAAGGTATTTTATAAGCCTTCTGATACTTACTTTGATGCTCGCTACTCCTGCACAAGCACAGCGAGTTCTCAGTTTGGATAGTTGCCGCAGAATGGCTGTCAAAAACAACAAACAACTCCAAATTGAGCAACAGAAACAGGTAGCAGCTCGAGCTAAACTGAAAGAGGTAGATATCAATTTCTTTCCCAAAATTTCTTTGCAAGGTGCTTATTTCTATATGAATAAGCCCATCAAAATCATTGATTGGGATGCACTGCCCCATCCAATTAACACGCATATTCCTTCTTTGGTCAAACAACTGACGTCCATAGAGCTTGACAATGTATGGATGGGAAGCCTCATTGGTATCCAGCCACTCTTCATGGGAGGGAAGATTGCTTCGGCTCACCAAATGGCATCCAAGGCTGTCACGCTGGCAGAATATATGACCGAAACCAAACAGACCGAAATAGAATTGCAAGTGGAAGAAAGTTATTGGCGGGTGGTAAGCCTCAAAAGCAAGGAGAAATTACTCATACAACTTGTGAAACTATTGGATGACGCAGTAAAGGACGTGGATGCCGCCATCCGCGAAGGGGTGGCCACCAAAGCCGACGGATTGGCTATCAGAGTAAAACGCAGCGAAGCGGAGCAAAAACTCTTGCAGGTGCAAAACGGGCTATACTTATCGCGAATGCAGCTGACCCAACAATGCGGCATAGGATTGGATGCACACTTTGAAGTAGCAGACGAACTGAATCCGGACCATCCGCAGATACAACCACCATTGACTATGAAACGGGATTCTGTGGAATTGGCCTTTAGCATGGAACAACGCTCGGAAGTGCGCTCACTGCGTTTGGCTGATACGATTTTCCTGCACAAGGAACGGATGGAAATGGCAGAGATGCTACCCAAAATATTCATGGCAGGAGGTTATACCACATCTAAGCCCAATCTCTTTTCGGCTCCCCGCTCATCGTTCGATGGCACATGGGCAGTATCGCTGGTTATGCAGATACCCATTACCGGCATTGCCACCGGACGAGCCAAGATGCGACAAGCACATGCCGAACGGGTAATCAAACAACTGGAACTGGCAGATGCACAAGAGAAAATCGGATTACAGATGCGGCAAGCACAACTGAACCAAATCGAAGCCGAGAAGCAATTAACCTCGGCCAAACTAAATCTGCAAAGAGCCGAAGAAAACCTGCGTTACGCCCAATTGGGTTACAAAGAGGGAGTTATCCCTCTATTAAGCCTCACCGAAGCACAGACGGCGTGGGCATTGGCACACGACAACCTGATAGACGCTTGGATAGCCGTGCACATGGCAGAAACTAAAATCAAACATATCATACCTCAAGCCGCATAATACAATGGAAGAAAACAAAACTACAAACACTCCCGAAACAACATCGGAAAACTCATCACGAGACTTTAAAGAAGTTTTGGCCAATAAGCATACCCAAGGCATGATTATCTCCTTTATGGTGGTTCTCGTTGTGGTGGGATTGATTACGCTGACCGGATTTGTATTTTTCCGTCCGCACGAAGAAATCATCGTGGGGCAAGCAGAAGTGGAAGAAGTGCGCATATCGGGCAAAGTGCCGGGGCGCATTACGGAATATCTGGTAGAAGAGGGACAGATGGTTCACCGGGGAGATACGCTGGTAAGAATATACTCGCCGGAAGTATTGGCAAAATTAGAGCAAGCCGAAGCGGCCAAATCTGCAGCTCAATCACTGCAACGTCAGGCAGACAAAGGGGCAGACGGAAATATCCAAAACTCGGTATATGAGTTATGGCAGAGTGCCCAAGTGGGATTGGAGGTAACACGCAAAAGCCACGAACGGGTCAAAAATCTCTATGAACAAGGGGTAATTTCGGCTCAGAAATTCGATGAGGTAGAAGCTAAACTACACGCCATGGAGGCTGCAGAACGGGCAGCCAAAAGCCAATACGAACTCTCCAAACGCGGACTGCTGTCGCAAGACAAAGCCACCATGCAGGCCCTGGTCAGCCGCACGGACGGATTGCTGAACGAAGTGAGCGCTTATCTGGACGAAAATGCCCTGACCTCCCCCATAGACGGCATGGTCACGGATATTTTTCCGCATCGCGGCGAATTGGTAGGCAGCGGCGCTCCGGTCATGAACATTGCCGATACCGCCACCATACACGTTTTATTTGCCATTCGTGAGGATAAACTGCAAAACGTTGCCCGCGACACACAATTGGAAGCCTATGTGCCTGCATTGGGTAATAAACGCATTCTGCTGCGAGTGGTCAAGCTGAAAGACATGGGAGCGTATGCTGCATGGAAAGCCACCAAACCGACCGGGCAAATAGATGTGCGTACCTTCCGCATCAAAGCCGTACCCACCCAACCAGTGGCAGGATTGGTGGCAGGAATGTCTGTGGTGCTGGACGATAAAAAAGTCAAATAAAGGGATGGCCGCAAACACGGGATTTTCTTACCGCCGGTCACAAAATCACACCCTCCTACTGCGTGCGGTAATCCTACGCGAATGGAGGTTGGTCTGCACACACAAAATTTATTGGGTGGGTATGATCTTGGCTCCACTTTTCTCACTGGTTTTCTTGCTCACTCTGATGAGTAAGGGTTTACCCACATTACTGCCGTTGGCTGTGGTTGATTTGGATCAGACCTATACTTCACGCGAACTAATTCGCAACCTTGATGCTTTCGAACAAACACAAGTGGTGATGCATGCATCGAGCTTCGCAGATGCTCGAGCAGCCATGCAGCGAGGTGATGTGTATGGTATCATTGTACTGCCGGAGCGGTTCACGGCAATGGCCACAGCCGGCAGACAACCCATTATCACTTATTACACTAATAATAACTACATGATGGGGGGCAGCCTATTATTTCGGGACTTGAAGACAATCAGCGAAATGGCTTCTGCTTCGGTCGGTTTGAAAGTAGGTCTGGCACGTGGCGAAGACAACGAGCAAATCATGGGAAAGGTGTTGCCCATTCAAGTAGATGCCCATGTGATGGGTAATCCATGGCTCAATTACTCGATTTATCTGAACAACCTTATTATTCCCGGCATTCTGCAATTGCTCATCATGCAACTCACGGTCTATTCCATCGGAGTAGAAATCAAAAAACGCACCTCACGCGAATGGTTGGGCTGCGCCGGTGGCTCCATTTACACTGCTCTCTTGGGCAAACTCATCGTACACACTGCCATCTATATGTTGGTGGGCACTTGTTGTCTATCGGTATTATATGGTTGGGCAGACTTCCCGCTTCAATCCGGATGGGGTCCCATGCTCTTGGCTCTGCTCCTGCTCATTCTGGCGGCTCAGTCCTTGGGCATCCTTTTTATCTCGCTATTACCCATCTTACGACTGGGACTCAGTTTGGCGAGTCTGTTCGGGATGTTAGCTTTTTCCATTGCAGGCTTTTCTTTCCCCGTTACGGATATGTATGCCTCATTACAGGCTCTTACCAATCTTTTTCCGCTCAGACATTATTTTTTGATTTATGCCGATCAGGCTCTTAACGGCTATCCGATGTGGTATAGTCGATACGCCTACCTGGGATTGATCTTGTTGATTTTTTTGCCAATGCTCAATATCCGCAACTTGCGTTCGGAGCTGCTCTTGGTCAAATACATCAAATAAAACATGGCACTACCTTTTTCTCCTTTTTCCATTCGCAAACGTTGGCGCGACTTCCGCTTTATCTGGCGCAAGGAGTTGCGTGCTGTTTTTGCCGACCAAGGTGTTTGGATTTTTTTCATTGTAGTTCCGTTGCTCTACCCATTGCTCTATGCATCCTTTTACAATAAGGAGAATGTGCACGAAGCAAAATTGGTATTTGTGGATGAAAGCCGCAGCTCTCTGTCGCGCGAATACATCCGACGAGTGGATGCCTCGCCCGAAGTCCAGGTGGTGGCTGTTGTGCCCACCTTAGAAGAAGCCCGGGAATGGTTGCTACGTAAGAAAGCCTACGGAATGACACTCATCCCCTCGCAATTCACCCACGATTTGGCTGCCGGCACCCAGACTTCTCTGACACTATACAGCGACCTCTCCAGCATCTTATATTACAAATGCTTCATGATGGCAATGAACGATGTATCGTTGGAAATGGGTAGAGAGCTAACTGCTGCCAAACATTTCGGTTCATCCAATGAGGCCACCAACATTCAGGTTCGTCCGGTACAAAGCGAATACGTTACTTACTTCAATCCCCAAAGCGGATTTGCCTCTTTCTTGCTGCCTGCCATTCTGATATTGATTTTGCAGCAAACCATGACTTTGGGGGTATGCATGTTGGCAGGTACAGCTCGCGAAGAGAATGACACCCACACGCTCATGCCCCCCGTTACGATGCGCCACTATGGAGGGCCGTTACGTGTGGTGCTGGGCAAAAGCATGGCATACATCACCATTTATTCTATCAACTGTCTATGGGCGCTGATAGCCGTGCCTTACTTCCTTCGCCTGCCACAACTAATCCAATGGAGCGACATGATTATCTTCATGGTTCCATTCCTCTTGGCCTGTACATTCTTTGCCCTCAGCCTTTCATTATTTGTCCAACGCCGAGAAGACACCATGATTTATATCGTTTTCACCTCGGTGATATATCTGTTTCTCACCGGCGTATCATGGCCTCTGCATGCCATTCCACCATTTTGGCGTGCCTTCAGTTATCTGATACCCTCCACTCCGGGAGCACAAGGATTCTTGGCTCTGAACGGTATGGGAGCATCGCTAACCGAAGTGGAAGTTCAGTACAAAACCTTGTGGGTACAAGCGGCATTCTACTTTGCATTTGCATCTTTCGGATATTATAAGCAATTTCGCAAAACAAACAGAAACTCTAACCCATAACACTCCATTACGCAATGAAATATGATGCGCTCTTACTCATAGAAACGGCCACTCACGCTTGCTCGGCCGCCATGGTGGACTCTGAAGGCCATATCCTGGCCAAAGAATACGTAGAAAATGCCCATGCCGGCCACGCATCTCTGATTGGCACGATGGTTCAGCAAGTTATCCAAAAATCCGACTGCCAACCTTCTGCCGTGGGAGTAAGTGCCGGTCCCGGCTCTTACACGGGACTTCGCATCGGCTCCAGCATAGCCAAAGGCCTATGCTTCGGCTATGGTATTCCATTGGTCAGCGTAAGCACACTGCATCTGATGTCGGCTATGGCTCAAAAGATGACAGATGCAACCAATGACATAGATTTATTCTGCCCCATGCTGGACGCACGCCGTATGGAAGTCTATACGGCTCTGTATGACCGCGAAGGTACTGCCGTGATTACCGACCACCCGAAAATCATTGACGAAAACAGTTTTGCCGAACATCTGGCCACACAGCATATCCTATTTTTCGGCAATGGGGTGGCCAAATGCCGTGCCCTTCTGGAGCAACATCCACATGCACACTTCCTGCCCGAATTCACAGAACCCTGCGCCACAGCCCTTGCCGATTTGGTTCGTCGGAAATTAGCTGTCTCACAAACCGAAGATACTGCCTATTGGGAGCCTAATTATCTGAAAGAATTTCATGCCGAAGTGGCACAAAACAAAGTTCTTTCATCCGTCAGATCCCATTCCTAATTCATCCCCAAAAGAAGTGAACCTAAAATTCTAAAACCTCACAAGAATAAAATAAGCAGATAGCTTCTATTCCAATTCAAGCCCTATATACTCTCTCGGTTCGCTCTTTACACTTCCACCGCCAATAACCATTTGCCTCACTTCCAAACCGCTTCCTGCGGTAGCTTTTGCAAGAACAAATGGATCGGCTATATACTTCTTGATAAAATCATTGGCTTTTTTTCTGGTTACACGAGTATATCTGAAATCATATTTGACAATAGGCAATGGCTCTTTCAAACGATTAATCTCGGTAGCAGTGAAAAGAAAATCGTTATTGCTATCAGCCACTTTGAGGATTAACCCCGGCAAGCCTCTGAATTTCCAAGGCCCGAAAGGAAGTGGCAAATCCATAGCAAACCAAGCCTCATACTTACGACCTCTGAATTTGCAGTTGGCTTTCTACACATATAACCCAATATTTCCTGACGATCGGTACTTATCTGCCAATCAAATGTCTCCCTGCGGGCTTCATGTGCCGCCTCCTCGGTAAGGAGAAACTTGTCTCTGTGAATCATTTGGATAAGGTTTTTGTGGGATGCCAAAATTTTATGCATAAATTGATTTCATTTTATGTATAAA
>CAMFNC010000181.1 GCA_945965245.1 uncultured Porphyromonas sp.
ATGAGTGTTGTTAGTCCTTTCATCTGTGTCGATAGGAGGAGGATTAACTTGCTATTATTATAAGGTTTATCGCATCGAAAACGAAATTGTATGCCCTCTAATGTAAAAAAATGTTTGTTTTCAACGGAAAAGGAGTGAATGAGGATGGGGTGTGTGATTTTTTTTGTGGTAAATTTAAAAAGAGTGTGAATACTGCAAAGAAAAATTTATCTTTGTCAAATATTTCTATTTCATAGACACTTCTTTTTCATGACAGATATAAATATCTCAAAACCTTCCAAACGCAAAGTTTGGTTGCTGAGTTTTATCCGACATCTATATAATAGACCATTCGTTAATCGTTGGCTTATTTTTTTATTGGATGTGATGGGGGCATGGATTAGTTCCTTGCTTACCTATGGTTTTTTCAGATATACGCTTCGCCCTTTCGCCGCAAACAATGATTTGGTCTTCATTGGTGTTTCGTTGTCGGTTGTATTGGTGATAATTTTGCTGTTTGCTACTTATAAAGGAGTGGTGCGTCACTCTACGCTCAACGAAGTAAACCGCATCATGTGGGCAATGTGTACCAAAAGTTTTTTGTTGTACCTTACACTTTGGCTGATTTTTCCGGGATATAGCCGCTATGTATATATCCTCTTTTTTGTGGATTGGGCCATGAGTTCTTTCATATTGGTGAGTCTGCGCTCGTTGGTTGTTAATGTCTACCATCGCGTCATTCGTCCGCATGTCAAGCATAAACAGACCTGGATTTATGGCAATGGTCCTCGCAGTGCCAGCCTTTCTTATCTCTTGTCCACCGGTGCTGTTCCTCCTTATATGCCCACCTTGGTTATCACACGGGAAAAAAGTCAGGGTCTCAGGCTTTCCGGGATGCCGCTTCGCTCTTTTGATGATGAGTATTCCATCAAGGTGCTGATGGATACCTTTGGCACACCCGATGTGGTTATATTCCCGGACTCGGCTTCTGTGTCGGAAGAGCGTGACCGTTTGGTAGAGTTTTGCTTAAATAGCGGTGTCGAATTGATGATGGCACCGGATTATGAAGCACTGACCGACGTCAATCAGGCCAAAAGGCGAATTCGTGAAATCCGGATTGAGGATTTGCTGGGTCGTCCCACCATTCAAGTTCCGATGGGTGAAGTTCGCCGTGAATTGGAAGGCAAGGTGGTCATGATTACGGGTGCAGCCGGCTCCATCGGTAGCGAAATTGTGCGTCAGGTTGCTCGGATGCAAGTGAAAAAGTTGGTGCTTTTTGATAACGCCGAGTCGCCTTTGCACAATATCCGTTTGGAAATCGAACGTAAGCATCCCGAAGTGGAAATGTATCCCATCATCGGAGACGTGCGCAGTGAAGATCGTTTGCGTTTCGTATTCGATAAATTCCATCCTCAATATATTTTCCATGCCGCTGCCTATAAACATGTGCCACTGATGGAAGAAAACCCCTGCGAAGCCGTGGCTGTCAATGTGAAAGGTACTTACGAATTGGCTCAGATGGCAGTGCAATATGGCGTGGAGAAATTCGTTATGGTATCCACCGATAAAGCCGTTCGCCCCACCAATGTCATGGGCTCAACGAAACGAGTAGCCGAAATGATTGTTCAGAGCATGGATAGAGGAGTAAAGAACGGAACATTGCCGGGTAGAACTCGTTTCATTACCACTCGCTTTGGTAATGTGCTGGGGTCTAATGGTTCGGTTATACCGCTATTCCGTCAGCAGATAGAGCAAGGTGGGCCGCTTACGGTCACAGACCCCTGTATTACTCGTTTCTTCATGACTATCCCCGAAGCTTGTTCGTTGGTTCTGGAAGCCGGCATGATGGGACAGGGTGGCGAAATTTTTGCTTTCGATATGGGAGAAGCCATGAAAATTGATACCTTAGCACGTAATATGATAAAGTTGTCGGGTTTGCGTCCCGATATCGATATCAAAATAGAATATGTGGGTTTGCGCCCCGGCGAGAAGCTCTATGAAGAGGTATTGCACGACAAGGAGACCACTTTGCCCACGCATAACCCCAAAATCAGAGTGGCCAAGGTGCGAGAGTGCGAAATGAAAGAAGTAACCCCCTTCGTGGAGAAAATGATAGCCTGTTCGACGGAAATCAAGCAGATGGATACCGTGGCAGCCATCAAAGAGTTGGTGCCCGAATTCAAGAGCAAAAACTCCCCTTACGAAGTCTTAGACAAATAGTATAAAGATTAGGAGCTTTGCCGAAAGGTCGGGTCTGTTTCAGACACGCATTCGCATGGAGCAAGGCCTGTGTTTTTAATGAGTATAAATTCGGAAAAGAGTTTACTCAAGTCCCCAACATGTACGACGGTTACTACAATCGACGACGCCGTAGGCATATCAAGAAGTCAAGAACAAGTTGATAAAAAACAGTGGTACATTGCTATCGTTAATAATAACTCAGCCAGGAATTGTGGTGAAAAACTGGAAGCACGTATTGCTCATCAGGATGAGAGTTCCAAAGATTATGAGGTGTATGTCCCTTCTCAAAAAGTGCTGAAAGTCGATAAAGATGGCAAGCGTAAAACGGTACAGAAGATGGTATTCCCCTCTTTAGTTCTGATTCACTGTACAGATAAATTGCGTAGAGAGGAAATTGTTCGTTTACCCTATATCAAACGTTTCATGGTCAATATCGCCGGCAGGCCGAATGATAAAGGTATTCGTCCCATAGCCATTATTCCGGATAAGCAGATTGCCAACCTGAAACGGATGTTGTGCGATGGCGACGGCGAAGTCTCCTTTGACAGCACTATAAACATTCCCTTGGGGGCTAAAGTGCGTATCCATTCGGGTAGTTTGGCTGGCTTGGAGGGAAATGTGGTGGAGTCCGAAGGAGGTGCTCCATACCTCATTCTTCAGATAGACTTTTTGGGCTATGCCAAGATGAAAATCGCCAAAGAATTAATAGAAGTGATATAAACCTAAGATAGAGAAAAGGGTATGATTGGGGGAGTCGGCATGATGGGTCAAGGTATGAGCTTGCGAAATAAAAGAAGTAACCCCCTCGTGGAGAAGATGGTGGCGCGTTCGGTGGAAATCACGCGGATGGAAATCCCGTGGCAGCCATCAAAGAGTTGATGTCCGAATTCGAGTGCAAAAACTCCCCCTACGAAAATTTAGACAAATAAAAGTTATGAAAAAAAAGATAGGAATTATCATTCAGGCAAGAATGGGTTCTTCTCGTCTCCCTGGGAAAATACTTAGACCTTTTTACGGAGAAAAAACTCTTATAGAGGTTCTTCTGTCTAATTTAAAAAAGATAGATGGTGTAAAAATTATCGTAGCAACATCTGTAAATTCTAACAATGATCAATTGGAGAATTTCTTGAAAGAGAGAAATGAGATTGTTTATAGAGGATCGGAAAATGATGTCTTAGAACGGTTTATTTGTGCCGCAGAAGATAATAATATTGATGGCATTATTCGTGTTTGTTCAGATAATCCTTTCCTAGACCATAAAAGTATTTTGACTTTGATAAAGAAGGCAGAAAACAATAATGCTGATTATATCGGTTTTAGAATAAATGGTATGCCATCAATAAAAACTCATTTTGGTTTTTGGGCAGAGTATGTTTCGCTTGGTGCGTTAAAAAAAGTATACAGCTCAACAACAGAAAAGCAAGCACATGAGCACGTGACCATTAACATTTATTCAAATCCTGATGAGTATATTTGTGAGTGGATTAAGTGTCCTGATTTTCTCCAAGGGCGAAATGATATTCGCTTAACGGTTGATACTCTTGAAGATATGGCCGTCGCTCAAAAAGTTTATCAAGATTTAATAGTCCAAAATTCTGATTTTGGACTAAAAGAGGTTGTTGAGTACTTAGATAGCCATCCAGTGATAACTCTATCAATGAAAAGGATTATGAATCAAAATAAAAAGTGAAATGATAAAAAAAGGTGAAACATATATTATTGGCGAGATAGGTCAGAACCATAATGGGTCTGTTGATATTGCTAAGTTGATAGTTGAGTTGATATCTCGTCCTGTTAATGAAGAAGTTTTCGGGTTTGACTTAAAGCCTATGAATGCTGTAAAGTTAACTAAACGTGATTTGACAGAAGAGTTGACTACTACTCAAATGAATCGCAAATATGATACACCTAATTCTTTTGGACGCACCTATGGGGAACATCGTGCATTTTTGGAATTATCAGATGAAGAGCATTTTGAGGTATATAGGTATGCGAAATCATTAGGTTTGGATTTTGTGGAAACATTGTGTGCTAAAGGGTGCTTGTCTTTGCTGAAACTTTTTATACCGGATTATTTGAAGGTCGCAAGTAGAGATTTGACAAATCTTCCTCTTTTAGAGGCGATGTCTGAAACAAAGATCCCTATTATTTTATCAACAGGAATGGCGGGTAAAAAAGAATTGGACGATGCTTTGAATGTTATCACAAAATATCATTCAGATATTTCAATTTTACACTGTGTGTCACAATATCCTACGCATCCCGATAATCTCAATCTGAATACAATATTGTATCTGAAAGAGAATTATTCAGGTTATAAAATAGGATTTTCCGATCATACTATTGGAATATCAGCTCCTGTTGTTGCTGTTGGCATGGGAGCAGAAATTATTGAGAAGCATATAACAATAGATAGACATATGAAAGGAACGGATCAAGCGGGTTCTTTAGGTCCTGATGGAGTCAATAGAATGGTTCGTGATATTCGTATATGTGAAAAGTGGATGGGAGTAAAAGATTTGTATATTGATCAAAGTGTAACTTCTTCTAAAATAAAATTGGAACGCTCTATTGCTACACTTCGTGACATGAAAAAGGGAGAAATCCTAAAGGAGGAAGACTTGCACATGTTAAGTCCGGGTGATGGCTTCAAATGGAATCAACTTTCATTGGTTGTAGGCTGTGCATTATTAGAAGATATTCCGGCAAATGAGGTGATATACCCAAGTCACTTGGGATTGTGAAATTATGATAGAGGATATAGGATGAGCAGTCAATTGATATTTTAATACTTATACACAAATCGTTCTTGTTTTTTAACTTATAATTTACTATCAGTGATGATAATCAATACGAAGATGACTTTACCTAAATTGATTCTTACAGATATAGATGGTGTATGGACGGATGGTGGTATGTATTATGATCAAATGGGGAATGAGTGGAAAAAATTTAACACGTATGATAGTGCCGGAGTTCTATTTGCACATAAAAGAGGAATACCTGTAGGAATAATCACGGGTGAAGACACAGCGATTGTGAAACGGAGAGCTGAAAAACTCAAAGTCGATTTCCTTTTTCAGGGTGTTTCAAATAAGCTTTCGCTTATAGAGGAATTATGCTCTAATTTAGGAATCTGTTTATCTCAGGTAGCTTACATCGGAGATGATCTTAATGATATCGAAGTTCTAAAATCTGTAGGCTTTTCCGGAGTTCCAGCAAGTGCGCCAACCTATATTCAAGCATTAGCTAATGTCAGACTTTATAAAAAAGGAGGAGAAGGCGTTTTTCGAGAATTTGTAGAAACTTTGATTTTTAATTTAAATCCAAATGTGTCCTTGTAAAAGACGCTCAAGTTCTGTTTTTCTCATTTGAGATTGTGTGAAAAAGTCGTTTAGTAAGATTGCCGTCATTACTATTGCAATGTTTTTTAGAGAATAATACA
>CAMFNC010000182.1 GCA_945965245.1 uncultured Porphyromonas sp.
AATTAATTTCATTTTATGCATAAAATTTTACCCTCATCCGAAGTTGTCTGCAAATCCATTTGCAGAACCCACATTGTTGCAATAACATGAGGTGTGGAAACGTTATGTGTATAAACATAGGACTTCTATGCAAACACAAACACGGATTCTTTTTGGGGTTCTCTTTTTTCTACTCCTTCCACCCATCGGATTGATGGCACAGGGTCGGGAAGAGGTGCATCCGACGGATTCTCTGTTGCTACCCTCACGGCGCGAAGTGCCATTGCCACGATCCATCAAACGAGATTCTTTTCATATCTCGGCTCCTCCTACTCCTCTGCCATTACACATCAAGCCGGCTATACTCCAAAATACACGTGAACTGCTGCCGGAGCCTCAATTGAAAAATTTGCCCACTGCCATATCCCCGCAATTGAAACTCGAATTGCCACCTGATATAGGTACCATTCGCCTGCAAGGAAACCGGAAAATCTCCATGCCTGTCCATCAAGATAAATGGATGAGCCAAAATTTCATCGACACCCGTTCGGCGTCTTGGGGCGCCGAACTACATTTGGGCAACCGGTGGAGTATTACCGGACGAATGACTTTGGGGCAATCTGTTGAGCTTTATATGCCCATCGTGGAAAAGTATTATGATTTTTATACCGGGATGACATACACCCCTAATCAATATATGCGCTATACGTTGGGGCTGAGTTATGGCTCTTATATGCGACAAAACTATCTTCAGCCCAATCTGACCGGAGATATCCGTCTGACTGATCATTTGAATATGCAATTTGGTGCCGGAGCATTGGCGTATGGTAATCCGTGGGGCAGTTTCGGGTCGATGCGTCTTTATGGCCATCTGCGATTGGATTATACTTTCGACTCTGGTGTTTATCTTTTTGGCACAATGCGCAGCGGCCAATCCACGCCCTGGAATGTGCAGGGTATGTCTTATGGTACTATGGCATTTGGCGGTGGCATTGGGTATCAGATTCCCCAAGCCGGTAGGGTGGAAATGGGTATGGAGTATGTGCATAATCCTATTACCGGACAATACCGGCCGCAGGTTTACGTCAATCCGATTGGATTAGTGATGTGGTTGGTGAAAAAAGTGGTCGATGCCTGCAAGGACTGAAACTACTCTCCGACAATCATAATCAGACAGTTTACCAGCCCCACCAAGCCGATGAGGGTAAAGATGATAGCCACGATGCGATTTATCCACTTGATACCGCTGATGGTGAAATGCTTGCGCAGACGAGCTATCAGCCACGTGAATAAAGTCCACCACAAGATGCCGCCGGCAGCAATGGCAGCCATGGCGATAATCAGATGAAGGAGGTATCCTTTGCCATCGAATACGAAATTGAATCGGGAATAGAGTGCCAGGAAAAAGAATACTATCAGCGGATTGGATACCGTGATGATGAAAGCGGTCACGATTTTGTGCCATCCGGTCTGCTCGTCCAATTTCTTTTCCTGATTACTATTGAGGGTTTGTTTGACGGGGGTGCGGTATAAATAGTAGCTGAAAGCCAACATCACGCAGCTGCCCACAAAGCGAATTACGAGGTCGTTTTCTTCGATGAAGTTGAGCACCAGTCCCACACCCAAGTAGGCAATAAGGCCATATATGGTATCACTCACGGATGCACCGATTCCCATCAGGAAACCATTGTATCGACCGCGATGCAGGGTATCTCGCAGAATAAGTATTCCCACTGGTCCCATAGGTGCCGCCACCAAAATGCCAATGAGGATACCGATTAAGAATGTATAGAGTATAATATTCATATGTTTACATGTTTTTTTTCTTTGCCTCTATTCTAAATATTTTCAAGATACCGAAAGAAAAAACATAGGTTTTTATGAGGTTGGGTATAGTCCTTCAAAAGTTGTAATCTATATCAGTAAACCAATGATACTTTTTCGCTATACCATTTCCCATTGAATTGAACGCGTGCCACATAAACACCCGGCGTGACCATTCCTCCCAAATCGAAATGTGAACGCATGGCGCTAAGTGACCGACGCAGCACTCGCTTGCCGCTCATGTGAATCAACTCGAATACTGCCCATTGTTTATTGTCTGTTGTTTTGGGCAGTTCTGCAAAGGTCAAGTCCACGCTATGCCCATCGCAACGAATAAGCACCGGCGGTTGAGGTTGTGGGGGTTGAGGTTGAACCCCTTGAGTATGTATGGGCTGCGTTACCACATCTATCCAATAGTTACCCGAATAAGGGCGGCGGTCATTTTCGGATGCCATCCATTCGCCGGCTGTATTTTTATGCATTGCGCTGGGAGATGAAGAAAGTCCCGATGGCAAACGCATGGGGCGCACAGGCAGCGGGGTCTTGCCATCGGCAGACTCCCAACTGACACGATATGTGCCTCCTTGCGGCAGTCGGAAACCACGTTCGCCGGACTTCATGATCACAGGAATATACCATTCAATGGTATCTTGGTGTATGAAACGTTTATAGAATCCCGATTCTCCGGTGGTGCGGTCGTATGCAAAGTAATTAGGCTGAGTAAGCTGACCGATGAAGACTTCTTTGGCAGGAGATTTGGGGTCGGCCTGATGGGTCAGACGGATGGTGGTGGCAGGGAAATCGGTTTCCTGTGCTTCGGTGGTGGGAGCCATCACCAGATAGAAACCCAAAACATGGCCATCGCTAGGTAACTCCATCATATTGGCCACGCCGGTTATCTGCTCTTGAGTAGCATCCAACGCTTCCACTTGTGCAGCATAAACCGATTCTATTATCCGGCTGTGGCGGGTGAGGGGTTGCTGTTGCAATGGGTCATAGCCTTCGCATTGCAGCACACCGCGATTGTCAGGGTCAAGCCATGGTGCCAGCACCATGTTGTCGGCATTGGCTTCGGCAGATTTCTGCCACGTGGTGGTAATGGCATAGTAGGCATCGTTTGTAGCATTGGAGCAGGTGCTGCTACCTCCGGTGAGTGCACCGATAATCAGCCCTTTACCATCGAAAAGTGGAGAGCCGCTGCTGCCACCGGCAGTGGTGCCCAAATCCCAACGATCTATGAGCCAATGATGCCCCTTCCACATGATGGGTGCGGCCTCGAAGTTGCCCAAACGAATGGGCACATCGGTTTGGTTATATCTTTTCAGATTAGCACGTGGGTGATGAATGCCCATGTATGTACCGGTGGGATTTTTGGTGGCATTCCAACCACTGAAATAAGGATTATAATCTGCCGGGATTTTTCCACTGGGCATTCCGGCGATGCGCAGCAAACAGAGGTCTGCCGCCTCGTCGTATGCTATGATTTCTGCTCCGCTCAATGATTTCTCTTCCGATGCACGCACATTCAAATTGGATATGGGCGTCTCGAAGCCAAAGAAAAATACCGTGCTGCGAGCGGCAGCCGTGCGGTAAGCCACATCGCCCTGATGACTGAAACTCCCGTTCATGCAGTGCGAAGCGGTCAGTACATAGGGCGTACCATCGTTTCTGGTATTATTGATCAAAGCTCCGCTACACACCGAATTTCCGTTCACAATCATCAATAGCACACTGCGTGCCTGATTGCGTATTCTGGGGAAGTCCACCACGTTAGGGGTGCAGGTCAGCCCTTCGATTTGAGAGTTGAACCATGGTTCGCCGGCATAGTTACCACGTATTTGGGCTGCATGGATAGAACCGATACCCTTATAATCGTGATAGAGTTCAGTAATGGTAAATGGCACATCGGCTGCCGATACCGGGCCTGTTTCTTCAGGAAAGTCATATTCTACCGTGATGGCATCGCCTTGGAGTGGTGCCATATTCAACGTGCCATGTTCGCTATTGTTCAGATGCGTAAAGGCACCTCTTAGCGCACCTTGGTCATTATACAGAAACAATCTGCCCCCTGTGGGGATATTCACGTGCTCCAATTTTAGCCCGATACTCAACGCCCCCGGACTGGAGATGCGCAATCGCCAAAAGCACGTACCACGCTCGGTTCGGATTATTTCGCCGGCCGACATCATCCGCACCGGTAATTTGCGTGTGATAGCAAAGGGCAGTACGCGCATTTCGCCACGAGTGGCAAAAGCGGTTTCTTGGGCGGCAATGACTGCTTCGTTTACCGGCATTAGTTGCCATTGGGATTTGGAGGAGGCTGTTGTGCGTAGTCCGGCAGAAGAATGTGAAGATAGTGGGGTGCCTCCCGATGCGAATTGGGCATGCAGTGGCAGCGTTATCGGAGCCGGTAGCAGTAGAAGAATTAGAGCAGCGGTGATAACGGAGTGAAGAAGATGGGAGTATCGTTGTTTCATTTACTGTGCGGATTATTCGGGATGGCAAAGCAATTGGTGTTTTACGGTTTGATGGGCATTCGCTCCCAGAGCACGCGTGGTATCAACTGCCAGGCTGCCACCAAAGCGGCATAACGGCGGTCTATGGTGATGCAGCGTCTGCCGTTTTCTATGGCGTGAACCATTCGGCGAGCCACATCCGAAGCTGACATCAGCATGGGGAATTTAGCATTCTGGAGCAAAGGCGTATCCACAAATCCTGGACGGATATCGGTGATGCGCACGTTATTGTGGCGGATGCTGCTTAGCTGACTGAGTGCCTGCAAATAGTGCTGTTGGAAGGCTTTGGAAGCCGAGTATGCAGGGGCGGCTCCCAGACCTCGCGTACCGGCAATGGAGCTGATGGCTGCCAGTTTGCCTCCTCCGCGAGCCGAGAGGTAATTATAGGCTGTTGCTATCATACGCACGAAGCCTTCGGTATTGACCGCCAGCGTCTGCAATTCCAATTCGGGGTTCAGCTGGGTATTTACCCAACCCACACCGGCGGTATGCAGATACAAATCCATTCCGTTGATTTTTTCAATCAGGAATTGGAGAGATTCCGGAGCATGTGGCTTGGATATATCGATACGTTGAGTCTGGATGCGGTTGGGAGCCAGTTTTTTCAGCTCGTTCAGGATATCTTCGTTGCGTCCGGCCAATCCGAGGATGGAGTATGGGCGAAATCGGATGTAATATCGGGCAGCTTCCAGTCCGATGCCGGAGGTAGCCCCCATGATGATAACTCGTTGTGCTTGTGGGTGTCTGACTTTCATAAGCATTATTCGGGGTGTATCCCTGTTGGAGTAGTGTCTAATTGAAATCCCAGAGCGAGCAAGGTGTCGGCCATATTGCGTGGATAGCCCTTGACCGTATAGGCCGCCATTTCGCGCGGGAAAATATAGTTTTTGCGTTGCTCTTCGAATGTGTCGGGGTGCAGACGCAGATTGCGGTCTGTGCTTACGGGGTCGAAAGTAGCCAATAAGGCTCGTTCGGCCAAATAACCGGAGTCATAAGTCAAATCAATAATCGGTTGTGCAGGTGCAGCCGGTTGTATTTGTTGCAGATACACACCTGTATCTATACCAAAGTGACTGCATACGGCACCCAGTGTCATACGGCTGCCGGCAGCTTTGCCATCGGCACTGAACCCGGCGATATGTGGTGTGGCAATGTCGCTCAGCCGCAGCAAATCTTCGTGAACATGTGGTTCGCCTTCCCAGCAGTCGGTTATGATACTGCTGATGTGACCGGCACGCTTGGCCGCCAACAGTGCCTCGGTATCTACCACTGCTCCTCGGCAGGCGTTGATAATGATAGGCTTCTTGGCGCAGCGGGTCAGAAACTCGGTATTGACCATGTGATAGGTGGGATAGGGACTTTCGCCCTCATGAGTAAGCGGCACATGGAACGTGATAATATCGGCTTGGGTTGCAATTTGCTCCAAACTCACAAAATCGTCCAAACCGCTTTCGGCATCCACTCTGGGAGGATCGCACAGCATCAATTGAAACCCGAGGGCTTTGGCCAGTCGCTTGACTTCGCAACCCACATGCCCCACGCCCACGATGCCCAGCACCTGATGTGCCGGCTTGCGCCCATCGCGCATATTCAGCCGCGCCAGACAGCACATTACATATTGAGCCACCGACAGTGCATTGCATCCCGGTGAGTTACGCCATTTGATGCCGTGAGAGTCGCAATAGTCGGTGTCTATATGGTCAAATCCGGCCGTGGCCGTGGCAATGATTTGTACTTTGGAGCCATCCAATAATTCGGGTGTACAGCGCACGATGCTGCGGATTATCAATGCATCGGCATCGGCAATGTTTTGCGGCGTAAAGTCCTTATGGTCGAGATAAGTGACTTCGGCAAACCGCTCTGCCACACCGGCCAAATAGGGGAGCGAACGTTCTATGATAAAGTGAATCATAATGGAAGTGAGCGTAAATCTATCTATATAATAAGTACCGCTTGGTGATGATAAACGTTAAAGTTGGTTTGTGTAATCTGATGCGAAAAAACAAAATAAGCATTGCCGGATTAAGCCTTGCCTTTGGGCTTGCGCGGAATAATAATTTCTTGGGGAGCTGTACGCTCGGCGGGTTCGATACCATAAATATTGATAGGCCCGTATATACGTTCGTATTCCGCCACATTTTCCATGAGCATATGCGCCAAACGCTTGGCATTGTCCGGAGTCATCACGATACGACTTTTGACCGGATGCTGTTTTTGGTCGGGCAGCAAGCGGATAAAATCCAGCAAAAACTCGCTCTGCAAGTGTATCACGGCGGCAAAATTGCTGTAGATACCCTCTTTCAGGCTCTCATCCACATAAATGGTGAATGGAGCATCCTGAGGAGGATTTTCTTGATTGATATCGTCTTCTTTCATAGTGCAAGCAGATAATTTTCCCCAAAGATAGTCAAACCCACCCAATAAAAAGACAGAAAACGGTCGAAAACAGACAAACAACGCTTTCCGCCTAATGCTGCAAACGTCTGTGATGTGCCGAAAAAAAACTAATATAAATTGATTT
>CAMFNC010000183.1 GCA_945965245.1 uncultured Porphyromonas sp.
TAAATGTACTTTAATAATGAGCTATGTTTCAGCGATTTGAGGAGGGATTTAGCGTCCACCCATTATACGCTTCAGTATGCTGCCGGAAGATTGTACCATCCGAAAATCCACCGTCTGATGTTTTATCGCCTTGATTTCGTCGGTGGCAAAACGACAAATAGCTTCTTGGTGCTCCAAAGTGTCACGGACGGGAGACAGATCTCGTATCTGTCCTGCAAACGTTCCATAGGGAGATTACAGATAAATCATTTGTCCCTTCGTTTTGTCAGGACGTTTGTTCTCAAACTTAAGCAAGATGGTTATATTCGTGCTGTCCGCTGGTGTGACTGGTGTGGTTGCCGTTTTGTGTATGGTAGCCGTTCCCGAATACACCTGCTTATAGGGCAGGAAATAGGCTACAGCCAAAAGACAAACCTCACCGATGGCAGCTATACCATACCGAACAAGCGATGGGGGAATCTGTCCCACGATACTGCGGACTTTCTCGCTACGCAGTTCAAAACTCCGTTCCTGTTCCTTTGCGTCTTCCATATCAATTGCCTAATTCTAATTGATTTTTTACTAATGCAAAATATTTGCCACGTCTGGCGGTTAGTTCCTCGTGTGTACTCACCTCGGCGATGCTTCCTTCGTCCAATACCACAATTTGGTCGGCATGGCGAACGGTGGATAGGCGATGTGCCACCACTACCATCGTTTCCCCTTTGTAGAAATTCGAAAGATTCTCGGTAATGGCACGCTCGTTATTGGCATCAAGGGCATTGGTGGCTTCATCCAAGAAAACAAACGTGGGGTTCTTGTAAACCACTCTTGCTATCAGTATGCGTTGCCGTTGTCCCTGACTGATACCTTGCCCATCCTGACCTATCATCGTATTGTAGCCCAGGGGTAATGCCTCAATGTAATCGGCAATGTTTGCCACATGGGAGGCATGGCGGATACGCTTGATATCGGGTTCATCGTCCGAAATAGCGATATTCCTTGCTATGGTATCGGAAAAGAGGTACCCCTCCTGCATTACTGCACCACACTGATTTCTCCACCAACCGAGATTATATTCACTCAAGTCAATATCGCCTATCCGGATGCTCCCGCCGAGTGGCTCGTAGAAACCCAAAAGCAGCTTGATGAGTGTGTTTTTTCTGCTTCCACTCGCTCCCACAATGGCTGTTACTTTACCGTTGGGGATGTAGAGATTGATGTCCGAAAGAATGTCCTTCGAACTATAAATGTCATATCTGAAATGGAGGTCCTTTATGGTAATGGAATGTCCCTCTGCGTTTTCTGTTTTGTAGGCATTTCGTATCCGTCCGGTATTTTCTTCATCGGTTTCGCTGTGGATTTCATTCATGCGATCCAGACTGATGCTCACGTCCTGCCAAGAGTAGGCAAATTGGATGAGTTGCTCCACAGGACTATTGAGCTGCCCGATGATGTATTGCACTGCCAACATCATCCCCAACGTCATATCGCCGTGTATTACAGCTGTGGCGGCAAGCACCGTGATTAGGATATTCTTCACTTTGTTGATGGTGATGCTGCCCACCTGCTGTATCTGTTGCAGGTTAAGGGATTGCAGGTTCACTTTGAAGAGATCGGCTTGTACATCCTCCCACTCCCAGCGTTTGCGTTGCTCGCAGCCTTGCAGCTTGATTTCTTGCATCCCTCCTATAAGTTGGTAGGTCACATTTCTGTTCTTTCCCGCTTGTTCGAAGTATTTGTAATCCAACTGCCTGCGCTTTTTCAGAAAAAGCACAATCCAACCGGCATAGAGCGATGTGCCCAATAGAAAGACAAAGAAAATGCCAAGGTTATAAACCGCCAGCACAACGCCAAAAATAAGGAATGGAAAAACGAGTTGTAGAAGCGAGCCAAGCAGCAAACCCAACATTAGTTGAAGAAAGAAGCGTTTATACTTTTTGAGATAGCTCCATAGAAACGTTGCTCGATTCTGTGTCGAAGCCTTTTCTGTATCTGTGATATGTTGGCGTCGTTTGGCAAAATACATCCCTGCCACATCGCCCTGCCTGCGAATATGAGTATTGAACCCCAAGCCCAAATGTGCCGTAGCGGTAAAAACACCTTTCACACCGGAGCGAAGTATCAGATTGATGGCGGCATAATCGCTGGGATTGCTTTGTTCCAGAGCCTTGATTGGTTGGTGGTTTTCGAGCACCTGCACGGTGGCAATGTCCGATGCGGAAATATTATTTGTTGCAATGCCGTATCGTCCCTGCAAGGCATCCATGTTTTCGATATAAAACTTATTGATAGGTTTGCCTTTATAGGTAATCATACCTTCCGGAGAAACTTTGATACCCGGTATCCGTTTGATCACACGCCGATTACCCGGTCATTGCGGTCTTGCTCTCCACCGAATAATTAATGGTGTCTTTGCCTCCCCATACCTTGCGTGTCTTGACCTCGACTTCGTGCAATGCGATAACCGCTTCGCGCATAACCCAATTAATCGTCCGGGTTTGAATTTTCACGCGTTTGGTTTGCCGCTCCACAAGCATGCCACTTGCCACCAAAAGGATTTCCGAAGAGGAACTTTTTATGGTCATATCATAAAGCCTTTTTTCATTGGTGAAAGCATAGGCCAACAAACAGCTATCGACCGGCGAAAGCACCGTCACACGAACAAAATCCAAGGGTTCTCCCTTTTCGTTTTGCACCCATCCGGAAATCACGCTCTGCGCATATACCCCCATTACAGATACCGATAAGAAAAACGAACAAAAGCACC
>CAMFNC010000184.1 GCA_945965245.1 uncultured Porphyromonas sp.
AGTGGTGGTCAGAAACAACGAGTAGCTCTGGCTCGCGCATTCTGTCGCAAACCGGACTTACTGCTCCTCGATGAATCTTTTTCGGCTTTGGATTTGGTTACTGCCGACCGATGCCGCTCTCTCTTTCTCGAATTGTGGCAGCGCAGACCCGTGAGCACGCTCATCATCAGCCACAATCCCGAAGAACTAACCCGGATATGCCGGCAAACACTGATATTGGGCGGTTCACCGGCTTCGGTGGTTGCCACATGCCGGGATATGACCGAGGCGGCACTGCATCGTCGACTTGCCGAAGTGTATGCACATGAAAATCGGATGCCATGAAAAAAATATCGTCCGCCGCCGTCCGCTTCTTTCAGGGAGCACTGCTGCTGCATCTCTTTTGGTGGCTGGGAGCGGTGCTGCTGCATAAAACCATGCTACCCAACCCGATAGCCGTATATCGCTCCATTCCCGAAGTCTGGAGCCAGGGGTTGGCATTGCACATTCTTTATAGCATGCAGCGTGTCAGTTTGGCTTTACTGATAGCGTTTGTATTGAGCGTGTGCACGGCACTGGCTTTGTATCGGTGGAAACAATTGGGTCGCATCATCGGCTCGTTTGTCTATTTCTCCTACCCCATTCCCAAACTGGCCTTGCTGCCTGTGGTGCTGCTGCTCTGCGGCATGGGTGAAACAGCCAAGATAGTGCTCATCGTGCTGATAATCCTTTTCCAGATTATCATCACGCTGAATGATAGTTTGCGTAATATTCCTGCCGAGCATTTCACGGCAGTGCAATCCATGGGAGCCGGTTATCGGCAAAAAATCCGCTATGTGATATGGCCTGCCATCCTGCCCGATGCCCTTTCGGCTCTACGCGTTGCCATCGGCACAGCCATCTCGGTGCTGTTTGTATCCGAAACCTACGGCACACGTTTCGGTATGGGATTTTATATCGTGGATGCTTGGATGCGGGTAGATTACACATCCATGTATGTGGCCATACTGTTGCTTAGCTTCTGTGGCTACATACTCTTCTGGCTCACCGATTTACTCGAATATCTACTTTGCGGTTGGCGCAATCGCTAACCATGATAAGGCTATCGTATATAAAGCTGTTGGTGTAATGAATGCCGGTAAGGAGCCGTTACGATATCATTCACATGGTCAATGGAAGATTGATTAAACTTTTTAAGGTAGATGGCAGTGGTGTGCTGTGAGGTGTGTCCCATGGCTTCACTAATCAGCTCCGTAGAAACACCGGATTCTTTTGCCTGCGACGCCCAAGTATGCCTTGCCACATAGGTGGTCAGTGGCAATCCTATCCCCAGATAATATCCGATTTGTTTCAGATTGCGATTTTGCTTTTTGAGTAAACTTCTATATCGTGTATAGCACTTCTGCGGAGTATCCTGGCCATCCATGAAATAGAAAAGAAACGGTGAACCGTCATCTCTGCTCATAAATCGCTGTGCCAGCTTTCGACTTTCGTCGGAGAGTGCCACACAAATGCCAATGTCGGTTTTATGTCGTTTGTAGCGGATATAATTGCCTTGCATAGACTCTTTCTTTATGAAACACAAATCGGCCAAACCGGTACCTTGCAGCAGGAAGCAAAGCAGGAAGATTTCTTTGGCCTCCATCAGTCGTTCATTCTCTTGAGAATTATAATGTACCAGTTTTTGCATTTCCTCTTCGGTCAAGGCTCGTTTTCGAGTTCTTTCTTTGCGAATAGCGATGCCATCGAATAAAATACGCGCCGAAGGTATTGCATTGCCACTTTCACGTGCACCGCGGTTGATTACGGCTTTCAGGTTGCGCATATAGAAAGCCGTAGTATTTGTGCTTATGCCCGACAAGCAGCATTGCCGGTGCAGTTTACGAATATAATCAGATGAAATATTATATAGTAAAATATCTTTCCCCTCCGTCAGATGTCGTATTTTATTGTAGGTACTTTCATAAGCACGTGCCGAGCCAATCGCTCCATTGCCTTTCTTTTCCTCAATAGCTTGTTCGAATATGGAGTAAAGACTGTTTTTGCGGATATGCCGTCTACACTCTTGGCCTATTTCTTTCAGTTCAAATATTTTCTTTTGTCTGTGTCTTTCCAGCACCTCTGCTATGATTGCGGCCATCTGTCGCAATTGCAAGTTCTTTTCGCGAATGTCATTTCGGTTACTTGATATACCTTTCACATAAATCAAACGCTGGGTTCGTTCGTTGAATTCTTGTGTGCATACATGTATACCTGTATAAATCAGGATACGCTTGCGCTGATGCGAGATTTTGAAGACCATTGGATAACGGCCGGAAGTGGTTTCTCGGTCTTTGTTCTGTTTCAATGTTACTTGCATGAAATATAAAGGTTTTAATGTGATAAAAACAACTTTTCATCGGATTCCTTTTGAGGGTTAGGTTATAAGAAGCCGACGCAATAAAGCGCAAAAATAAGGATTTAGTCTAAGGTTTATGCGTTAAAACCGTCCCCGGAATATGTTTTTTACAGCAAGAATAGCGCTCTCTATTCCAATATAGAGCGACATTAAACATATGCAAAACACCATTAAGATTGGTTTAGTTGTATATTTTGACGCAAATTAAAGCAATATATTCGACATAGCAAGCGATTTTACACTCTTTGGGGTGAATTTGTATTATTTTTTAGTGTTTCAGCACATTTACTGCACTATTTTTCGTTCTTTCACCCTATAAGGAAATAAAGCCTTAGCCTATCTCATGGCATAGAGTATGCAACAGCATTTCAAATACTCTCATAAGTATGATACAGAACTGTTATTTATTCTAATTAGTTGGATTTTAGTCGTTTGACAAATATTCTGTTTCCATATATGCATAATATACCATGAATATGCAACAGCAAAAAAGCACAAGAGGCTTTCGGCTATAATATTTGTAATCAACTATTTGCATCTCATATGTATCAGCACAAAAAAGCCGTTTAACAATACGGCCACACATTTTGGGAAAAAGCATCATTTATCTTACTTATTCACAACATATTATAACATTTCATTCTTTAATGTCGCTCTATATTGGAATAGAGAGCCATCTGGGACGAATAATATAGAAAAATGAAACGTAAATTGTTCATTATGCTTTTCAGCATCGGTCTGTTCGCCATAGCACAGGCACAACACGTTGGAGTCAAAACCAATCTGCCATACCTATTTACTGCTACACCCAATGCGGGTGTGGAGTTCACCATCGGTTCCCGAAGCACTTTGAGCATCAGCGGGAGCTACAACCCGTTTCGTTTGCCCATGCAAAAAACAACCGAGGGGAAAACATTCCGCCCCGGCATTCGCCATTGGACAGTGACACCCGAATATAAATATTGGTTTTGTCGTTCGTTCGAGCGCGGATATTTGGGGATTCACGCCCTCTATACCGAGTTCAATGCCGGCGGCATATCTCTGATTCGTCCGCTCCGTGAGTATCGCTACGAAGGACGTGCATACGGTGCCGGCATCAGCTACGGCTATCAGTGGGCCATCGGTCGGCGATGGGGCTTGGAAGCCTCCATCGGTGCAGGTTATCTCCGAATGGATTATAGCAGTTACGAATGTCCGGACTGTGGCAAATTTACCGGGCGATATACACGTGATTATTTCGGCCCCACCAAAGCCACCCTTTCTCTGATATATTTCATCAGATAGCAGCCCCATCATAATTAATATCACTCCGATGAAACTATTCTATCGAATCTTAATCCTTTGGATGTTATTACTGACTTCTGCATACGGGCAACACGCCATACAGAATACCTCAAGCAGAGCGCTTCGTTTCGACATCACTGCCAAGAAAGCCGTTATGCGTGCAGACACCCTGCATCTGTCATACGATCTCACGATGAGCGGACATGTAATATCTCCTCACGAAATACTCTATCTCTGCCCTGTTTATCACGGACCCGATGGTGAGCGATGCAGGCTTCGTCCCATGATCATTTGTGGCAGCAGCCGTATGCCCTATTACAAGCGTCAGGAAGCATTGCGTGGGCGTCGCCACTACTGGGATGAACGCAATCCGGAGCCGCAAATCTACTACGGCCAGCGCATGCAAGTCTTTCATTACGGCACATCGCAGACCGTGCCTCCCGGCGGTTCACTGCGCATCGAACTGTTTGTAGAGGACTGCTGTGACCGTGTGGCAGTAGCTACCGAAGACATTCCCGTCACGAGCTTTCAACCGGTGGCACGCCCACGCAGAGCGGAGGCATCACAAGTCTCATTTGTCCGCCCCCGGCGCGAGGAAGTCAAGATGCGCAGCGAGCGTCTCACCGTGCGCATAGACTATCCCGTAAATCAATATCAAGTCTTGGCTGGCTTTGCAGGCAATGCGGGCGAATTGGAGCGCATCCATAAGGCCTTGCGTCCGCTACTCACACAGCCCGACACTTATCAGATCGGCTCTGCCGTCATCCGTGGTTATGCTTCACCTGAAGGTACGTTCGATGGCAATATGCAACTCTCACAGCGCAGAGCAGAAGAGTTCAGAAATTACCTCACCGCACTCTATCCACACATGTACAGACATCCATTCCCGGCCACCGGCATGGGCGAAGATTGGGACGGCCTGCGTCACCTCATCGAAGAAGACGGCGATATGCCGCAATACGACAGAGTGCTAAGCATCATGGATCGTGTGGACATTCATGCCGGACGCGAAAAACAGCTCATGGATCTCGGTGGTGGCGAGCCCTATCGTTATATGCTTCGGATATACTTCCCCCGATTGCGTCGCATGGAAATGGAACTGTCTTACTCCGTGCGTTCGTTTGAGAGTCATGAGGCAGTGGACGTATTCGATGCCCGTCCGCAAGACCTCTCGCACGAAGAGATCTTCGAGGTGGCATACCGTCGAAATGCCGACCGTACAGACCATACTGCCTTCGGAACCGAATACGAGATGGCCGTGCGTTACTTCCCGACCGATCCGGTGGCACGTATCAATGCCGCCTCCGCCGCTCTGGTGCGGGGCGATTTGGATACGGCATGGCAGCACCTTATCTCGGTGCGCACCGACCCCAGAGCATACAATGATCTCGGAGTCTATTATTGGCTCCAAGGCGACCTTACACAAGCCGAGATTTATTGGCGCAGAGCCATGAAAGTCAGTGGCGACGAACGCCGTGCAGCAAGCAATCTGCATTTGGCAACAGAAGAAACTGCTCACGAACAAGTAAAACTAACAGTAATCAACCAATAATCAGGATATAAACAGTCATTCCTCCTTTGGAGGAGTAAGCAAGTAGAATATTCATTTATTTTTTAATGTTTAATTTTTAATCTTATGAAAAAGATTTTAGTAAGTGCTTGCGCGCTGGCCGCCTTGGCTCTCACCTTCGCAAGCTGTAACAAGAATGACGATGTTAAGACATCTGAAAAAGACAAATCTGTGGAACTGACAATCAATCTGCCCGCTTTTGATTCTTCCATGCGTTTGCTGGGTGATAAAACCACCAACGGCGATTATCCCAAGGTGCAGGCAGGCGATGTGCTCACAGTAATCGGTCACAGTGGAAGCGATGCCCTCTCTCCTCGCACTAACGTTACAACGGTAACTTTGACCGGTACTTCCGACCCACACAAATTCACGGGTACTGCCGCTATGATGGCCGGAACCACTTTTATCGAAGTAGTGGCTTATGACGACAATGCCACACTGACCAAAAATGTCAATACCCGTCAGGGTGATGCCAAAGACGGAGTTAAGGTTCGTCTGATTGGTGGCGGTGCGGTTGTGGCCGGTCCTCCCGCCACTTGTGCCGTAACAATCAATCCCGAAATGGCTCGCATCGAAGTTGTAGGTCAGTTAAAACCCACCTCCGGTACTTTCTCCAACTTAGCCGAACTCAAGTTACATGCCAGTTATCTGAATAATATCAAGACAGACCGTGATGCAGTGGCTCTCACTCGCATTGCCACTGCTCTTGTTACATGGAATCCTGCTTTTACTGCTTCTGGTACATTCTTTGCCATGACACAGGATTATTCTCCGGAAATTACGGATATGTCCATTGACTTCCCCGGTGGTAAGACTTGCGATGGCTATAACTTCTTTCCTCAGGAATTACCTGCTCCTCTTCCCTCTCCTTTGACCAAGGATAATGTTTCTCCGACTTCTCCGCACTTTATCCTCAAGGTTTCTTATAAAACCAAAGCCGTGGGTGCTGTTGCTGTAAATGATGTTTACCTCAATGTTGTGGCGCTCAAGGATAAGAGCACAAATAACTACATCACCAAGTTTGAAGCAGGTAAGGTATATCAATTCGACCTTAAAGATATTGCCGACCTGATGGACAGTCTGAATCCTCCCGTTACG
>CAMFNC010000185.1 GCA_945965245.1 uncultured Porphyromonas sp.
CTAATTCGCCGACAGATGGAGGCTTCCGGCGAGTTACCTCGTACCGAAGAACAGGTCACAGAAGAGGCCAAACCAATCCACCTGTCTGCCGAAATGGACGACCTTTCCGGTGAGCATCTCAGAGGTACTTTTGTGGAAGGTACCCGACACTTGCGCCAGCAGCAAGAGCATGGGATAAACAGTGCTGATCGTACTCGAAAAAGTTTCAAACTTATTCTCACATTGCTCCTTTTAGGCTTTGTGACTTGGTTTTTTTTCTTCCGTAATTTCAATATTCATTTACTATGAGTGATATCATCCACCTGCTTCCCGATAGCATTGCTAATCAGATTGCTGCCGGCGAAGTAATTCAGCGTCCTGCCTCCGTGGTCAAGGAATTGCTGGAAAATAGTGTGGATGCCGGAGCCAAAAATATCCGTCTGGATGTGGTGCAGGCCGGGCGGGACTCTATCCGAGTAACGGATGACGGCAAAGGGATGAGCCCGAATGATGCTCGAATGGCATTCGAACGTCATGCCACATCTAAGATTTCGAATGTGGAAGGATTATATACTTTGCGCACAATGGGCTTCCGGGGCGAGGCTTTAGCGTCTATTGCAGCTGTGGCGCAAGTGGAGTTGCTCACACGTATGGCTGATGATGAATTGGGCACCTCTATCACCCTGTCGGGCAGTGTGGTGAGCAATGTACAGCCAGCCACATCACCCGTGGGTACTATCATGACAGTGAAAAATCTCTTCTTCAATGTACCAGCTCGTCGCAAATTTCTGAAAACCAACGACACCGAATTCCGCCACATCATGGAGGAACTGGAGCGTGTGGCATTGGTCAATCCAACCGTTTCTATTTCGGTCTATCACAATGGCAACCCAGTATTGGAATTGCCGACAGGCTCGCTCAAAAGTCGTATTCTGAACGTGTTGGGCAAGAAGTTGGATAAAGATCTGCTACCCATTCAGATGTTAAGCCCTTTGGGCAATATCACCGGTTTTACAGGCCGTCCCGATGGGGCGAAAAAGAAAGGCAGTTCGCAGTATTTCTTTGTCAATGGTCGCTATATGCGTCATCCTTATTTCCACAAAGCGGTGATGATGGCTTACGACCAACTGATACCGGCGGGGACTGCACCCAATTATCTGATTTACTTCGAGATAGAACCGGCTATGATAGATGTCAATATCCATCCTACCAAGACTGAAATCAAGTTTGCAGACGAAAAAGCCATTTTCAACTTGCTCATCAGCACTATCCGTGAAGCTTTAGGTTCATCCTCTGCCACTCCAACCATTGATTTCGACCGCTCTCAAGTCATTGATATGCCCATTTATCCCGGTCGGTTAGATGAACTACCCCCCAGTCCTAAAACGGGAGCCAATCCTCATTACAATCCTTTCAGTGGAATGGATGTTCTCGGAGCCACCGGCATCGGAGGTCGTAAATCGCAAACCGAAAACATTGCTCGTCGTAAGGCTAAAATACCCGAAATGGATTGGTCGGATTTATTGACCAAGTTCAATAACGATGCCCCTTGTCCGGTAGTTCCCGAGCCTTTATTCCCCGAGAATCAACCTCAAACATCGGTCAATAAGCACTTCGTGGTTAGTTCTCCTTGTTTTATCTATAAAGAGCGTTATATTGTTACGGCACTTACCAGGGGTATCGCCATGATAGACTTCCACAGAGCGCATGTGCGTGTGCTCTATGAGCAATTCCTCTCCGATAAGAGCTTACAGCGTATCGAACAGCAACGATTGCTCTTTCCGGAAGTCATCGAGTTCGAGCAAAAGAATGTACCCATAGCTGAAAAAGTAATGGACGAGATGAATGTTTTCGGTTTTGATTTCAGTCCACTGGGGGGTGGCTCATATTCTATTCTTTCGGCACCGGCATTGGCAACCAATACCGCTAACCTATTTGTTCAGAATGTAGTGGAAACCTATATTCAGGAAGGACTTCCGACAGGTAAACAGTTTGCCGAGTTGATGGCATCGCATTTGGCAGAGCATACGGCGATGCCTTATGGTCATCCGTTATCACCTCAGGAGGCAGATTCATTGTTGGCCAAGCTATTTGCCACAGCCGAGCCGAACTACACACCATCTGGCAAAATCATCATCTCCCTAATTCTCCAAGACGATATCGAACAACGCTTTCACTGATTGATTGAATGTCCTTGTGCAATACTTCTTTTTATCGGTTTTTGGGGGGTATATCTACCCACGCTTTTGAAAAACAGAAAAGAGGGTAATCGTGTTGTAGAGTAGATAATCTCATATTGCTGTCCGATAAAAGTTTTTTGACCTATACGCCGTTTTTTTTTGGGGGGGGGCAAAAGTAAAGGGCTGATTTCGTTTTGTGAAGTCAGCCCTTAGTGGTCAATTTGTGTTCGACAAAAAACTATTTAACCATGGGGAAAAGTACACATTTTAGCGGACAGCCGCTCTATTCTCAGATTATAAAATTGTTGGACAATTCCGAAATCCTCCGCATAAGCAGCGAACAGGGCGGAGAACGCTATGTCAAAAGTTTTGACGCTTGGACTCATCTGCTTGTGATGCTTTATGCCGTCATCATGCGTTTTGACTCTCTACGTGAAATCACCGCATCCCTTCAGACCGAGGCCTGTAAGCTGCGCCATCTCGGCATCTTCATGATGCACTTTGGCGGATGGCAACAAAAGGCATCCGGAGGTGGTCTTTGAGGCCGTTTATAGGGATTTATACGCACTCATCTTCTTCTTTCTTCGGACAGCCAA
>CAMFNC010000186.1 GCA_945965245.1 uncultured Porphyromonas sp.
GTCATGAAGAAGAAGGATTTCTCTCCGGTTTCCTTGCCTTTTATCAACAAAGTTTCTATCAATTGAGGAATAATCTTGTTACTACCGACCTTATCTTCCAAAGTAACAAAAAACTCATTGCTTATATTAGAAGCCAAAAGAGGAATATACTCCAATCTTTTTCCACAAGAGACCAAAAAACCTACAAGCAACGCCAAAAGACTAAATTTAACAAATTCGATTGCCATTCTCATAATCTTCAAAACACATCAGTTATTCATTTTCATTTGATTTATAACTATTTAAGTTTATAAAAATCATAGGATTCAACTTATATTCTACATTTTTGTGTTCTAAAGAAGTCCACAAACTATCAGTAGCGCCATACCAGCCATTACCAACATTCGATTCCCACCCTCAATTCTATACAACCGATCATCATATTCTGTCCACGACTTAATTTTTATGAATAGGAATTTCTTTGTGACCGTAAAAGCCTGTTCATAATAACCATCACAAAACCATATATGACCTCCATATCCATTTCATATGAAAAGCTCCAATCAAAATTCCACGATTTGCTTCGAGTTTGACACCACCATATCCGGCAGTTCTAAATGATAGATTTTTATATAGTGTCTCAAAATCATAACCGACCAATTCCGCATTTTGAAACCCTAATTTATGTAATCCTGATAATATATTTTTATAGGAGTTGCCCCGCTTTCTTCGTTTTGATCATATTCCCAGTCATAATCGGGTATGCTATCAGCTATTTGTCTTAGTATTTTTGAGACCAGAATTCCGGATTCATTGATTCATGGTCGCTTGATTTGCTTCCCGAAAAAACTTAGGATTAGTTGATGTATGAGAACCGGTAAATCGATATTCACAATCATACAGCAACATTCCTATTGCCATTGCCAGACAGCCTATTGCCGCCTTATTTGGAGCTGAATCATTAAAACTCCCATTTTGGCAACAAATCATTCAACGCCTTTCCTGTATATGGATAGATAGCTTTTTTATTGCTTGACTATTTTCTCGCCCTTAATTTAGCAACTTCCGGTTCACCATTTAATGGCGTGATTTCATATTGAAAATTTTTATTTCCAAGATCTTTCCATTTTTCATAGTACTCACTATTAATACCATTAGGGTTTTCCAAACTGCGCTTTACTCTATTTTTGTATCCCAAAAGAATCAAATGAAACGGATTTCCCTCTTTGAGATTTTTAAAGTTCAAATTCCCCTCATTAGAATGAGCCAAAATAGGAAATGAACTATTTTATCTCCGGAAAGTATCACAAATCCTTTATCATTTGCATAATTAACGGCAAACATATTATTTAATCAATCTTTCAAGCCAAACTAACTATGTATCTTTGTTACCGAATGATTGCAAAAACAACAGGTTTTCCATAAGCCTGTAACATGCTCAACATTCTCCACTTTAACAAAAATAATTTTATGCTCTTCTTTATTTTCCGAAACATAAGACCTCTTTCCGTATGCTTGATGTTTTTATTGGTTTCTCCAATTCTTCAGGCACAATCCAAATTAAATGAAAGCGATTCCGTTTATGCGCATCATATCTCCGAGAGTTTCCGATTGGGTGAACAGGGAGAATATACGCAAGCCATTGAAATGCTGAATAAGGCCATACAAGCCAATCCCAAGCATCCGATGAATGGCGAATTACTGAACAATATAGCCGGTCTATATCAACTTCTTGGCCAAAACGACCAAGCACTGCTAACATACTATGCTGCCATCAAACGCTCTCCGCAATCCCAAACCATACACCACAACCACGCCTTGCTTCTGGTCAAGCTGAATAAAACAAAGGAAGCCATGACCGAGTATGCCATTCTCATCAATATGGCTCCGCGTAATGAAGTATATCGTTATCAGCGTGCCATGCTTTACCTGACCCAAAAAGAATATGATTTGGCACGGAGCGACTTGGATGCCATCCTTATCCTCAATGACAAATCCCTTAAAACCCGAATGGGTTATGCTCTGCTGGAGACCTTGGCCGGCAATTACGACAAGGCGGAGCGACTGTATGACTATCTCATAGACAAACTACCGACCAATCCAGAAGTGTATGCCGGCAGAGCGCGGATGTTTCTGGCCAAACATATTTATGGATTTGCTCTCCGCGATATAAACAAGGCTTTTGAATTGAGCAAACCCCAACCTACTGCCGATCTATATATATTGAGAGGCGAAATCAATCTGGCTCTGAATGACCAAGTGGAGGCTCATCGAGACTTCGAATTGGCCAAACAGATTGACCCCGGTATATCCTCTCCTTTGGCTCCGTCTTCTGCCCAAAAATAATCTCATATCAATGACCAAGCACACCCCCTTTCTAAAGTCTGTGGCGCAGTATTACCACCGGCTCTATGGCAAAGATTTGCACAAATACACCTTCGTATTCCCCACCAAACGTGCCGGGCTTTTCTTTCGTAAATACCTGAGCGAGGCGGCCTCAGAACCCATCTTCAGCCCCCACATCATTACCATTAATGACTTTATTCTCCGTCTGTTTCCGGACTACACCCTACCCGATCGTCAGGAATTGCTCTTCATGCTCCATCGTGCTTTCACAGCCACCGAAGGCAACGAACACCGCAGCATAGATGATTTTATCTATTGGGGAGGACTTATCCTAAACGATTTCGATGAAATAGATCGTTATCTGGTGGATGCCAAGAAACTTTACACAAATCTGAAAGAGTTCAAAGACATCCACGACTTGAGTTACCTGTCCGATAATCAGCGCGAAGCCATTAAAACATTTTGGGGTATAACCGTGGCAGACACAGCCGCAAAGAAAGAAGACGTACCTAATCAGAGCATCCGCGAAGACTTCAATCTCTTTTGGCAATCTCTGGCAGAAACTTACCGGCTCTTTCGGAAAACATTGGAGAGTGAAAAAAAAGCATACGAAGGCATGATATACCGCCAAGCGGCCACCACAGAGAGTGTATGCGAAAAGTTTGACGGTCATGCGGTTTTCGTAGGGCTTTTCCATCTATCAAAGGCAGAAATGAAATTACTTTTGGCGTTACGCATCGCCGAAAAAGCCGAGTTCTGCTGGGACCATGCCTCCATCATCACCGAAGACGAAAATCACATTGCACATAAAATCCTGCATGACAATATCGGTAAGTTAGGACAAGTGGAAGGCGATTGGCTGCAACAGAAAGCTGAACATCCAATGGTGGAAGTAATCTCCACCAACGGCAAAAGTGTCCAAAGCAAAATTCTGCCGAACTGGATTAAAGAGGTTGGTTCTGCAGGTATTCATGAAGCGGTTATCCTGCCCCAACCGGAACTGCAAATGCCGGTGGTGTCCACGTTATCCGAAATCGTGGAGTTGAATATTTCCATCGGATATCCGTTAGATAAAACATCTGTGGCCATCACACTGTCACAGTGGTTCAAACTGCTGCTGATGCGCCGATGGAATGCTGCTAAAAATGAATATTCAGTACCGGCAGACCTGCTGCTTAACTTGCTCACATCGCATCTGATTGCACGCAATTCGCCCCAAGCCACCGAAGTAGCCACCAAAATCCGCAACCAAAAGTTTTTTTTCATCTATTCATCCATGCTTCGACCCATACTGGCCGAAGACCCACTGCTCCAATATCTCTTTGCCGATAATAACGATACCGACAGCTTTTTTGAAAGTCTGCAAAACATCCTACGGCTTCTCTCCGGGAAATCTGCAAACGAAGAAAAAGCACCGGACGAGGAATCGGCAAATGCTTTAACCTCTTTCGATGTTGAGTTCATCTATCACTATACTACCTTGGCAACTCAGCTACAAACGCAATTGAAGCTATTCGAACTGGCTCCCCAAATCCAATCATTGGTCACATTGGTGGAAGAGTTAATTCGCAACTGCAAGATTCCGTTCGAGGGAGAACCTTTGCGCGGATTACAGGTCATGGGGCAATTGGAAACTCGTACACTGAACTTTGACCACATCGCTGTGCTTTCTGCCGATGACAGCATTCTGCCCGGCAATAACTTAATCTCCACCCTCATCCCTTATACTCTGCGTATCGGATACGGATTGCCTGTAGGCGAAGAGCAAGAAGCGACCACGGCATACAATTTCTTCCGACTGCTGGGAGGTGCACAAAAAGTTACTTTCATCTTCGATGCCACCCCTAAAACCGGTGGCACTATCAGCCGATATGTACAGCAACTGAAATATATCTATGGCTACGAACTCCATCATCGCACCATCAGGATGCAAACGTCCGGACACAACTCATCGGAACTGCAAATCCGGAAAACAGACAATATCATTGCACGGATTTTGGAACGGGAGCTTTCGCCCAGTGCTTTGAAAACATACATCAGCTGTCCCTTACACTTTTACTATGAATATGTGGAAAAAGCATACGAAGAAGAAAGCCCTGAGATACTGATGAATGCGGCAGACTTCGGTAATGTGGCGCACAAGGCGATGGAAGATTTCTATCTTCCTTACCAAGGTAAAGAAGTCCAACGAGCAGACATCGAAAATTACCTCAAAGAAACCGAGCGTTTGGACAGACTGGTCAAAAAGGCTTATAAGACGGAATACCTTCTGCTCACCGATGAAAAGAATACGACATACCATTTGAGTCATTTAGATCTCATTTACATTGAGATGGTCAAAAGCCATGTAAAATGTATGCTGGAATATGACATGGAACTGACTCCTTTTACCTTTCTACAAGGAGAACAAAAACTACACGGAAAAATCCGCCTGAAAGACGACCAGGTTTTCCGTATCAAAGGAACCATTGACCGCATTGACCGCATCCAAGAAACCATCCGCATCGTAGATTATAAAACGGGCAAGATTGCAGATATTTTACAGAAAGCCAAAAGTGATTACTTATATAAGGATAGTGCCAATGCCTCCACGTATGACGCCATCAGCCAATTACTTTACTATGCGGAATTGTATGAACAAAATCATCCCGAGTCCGTGGGTGGAACCACCGAGATGCATCTCTATGCCATGCGGCTGATGCAGAAAAGAAAGGGAAAATACAAGTCCAAGATACAAATTGACAACATGGAGGATTACGCCTCTCTACGTGAGAATTATGGCAAGCAATTAAAAGAAACGCTGGAAGAGATTATGGACAAGGAAATTCCTTTTGCACAAACCGAGAATCCGAATAATTGCTCATTCTGCCCATTCACACTCTCCTGCGGTCGCTAAGAAAAGAAAGCTACTCCAACATCATATTCATCCGCAAACTGGCATTGGCAAGGAGCATTGGTAAGTTTTTTTCTTCCTCCGATGGCAAAACTTTTAGCAAGGCCTCGGTATCCAGTATGCGCAGCATCCCCTTGGGGCGGCCATCCTCGGCTATACAAGCCTCTACTATCTCATATTGCATGCAGTGTGTTTTTTTCAGCAAATTATTCATCAGCCGCCGAGCAGGCTCGCCATGACCATACAGACAAAGCACTCGGAGGATTTTATCTTGTGGCAAATACCAACATACAGCCTCTACTTGTCCCTCATCGTTACGTTGCTCGGCATATCCACCGCCGGCCAATTCCAAATCACGGCCTATTGTCCTCCATTGTGCCAGAGTGTGCAGCACCCCCTCACTCATACGTTCAGCAGCAGCGATGAATGTCGGAGCATCGGTATGAGGTGGGATGGCAGGCTGTGCAGTCACAGAAGTAACCGTCCGATGATAAAATGCGGTTTGATAACCGGCTTTTTGCCGATAGAAGTCATACAACCACGGCTCGGCAGGGATTAGGAAACTGAACACATCTCCTCTACTCCGCATCAATTCGAAAGCCTCGCGCATCAAATCACGCATCAGTCCGCGCCCACGATATTGGGGCAGTGTACAGGCTCCGCTGATATAGCCGGCCCCCCAATCCATGCCACGCCAATGTATCCGATACGGCAGGCATTGGATATGCGCCACATTCAGCCCGGTGGATTCATCTCGTAGCAACAAGGTATTTTCAGGGCGATACACTTCATTGAAATACAAATCGAGAAAAACATCAGGGTCTGATGGAAAGCATTCATGCCACAAGGCACGTGCTTCATCCGCCGAAGGATTACTGATGATTTTCATATTTCAAAACGGCTGTTTCTTTGGACAGCAATAACGCCGGTTTATATGACAATTTGCTGACACGCAATCCCTCAATGCCCAAATCTTCTTCGCGATTGACATACTGATAGCTATTGGGGATGCGGCAGGCAAACTCACGATTGATAATGCTGAAAGCGCCTTCCACCGAAGTATCCGCCTTTTCGATATGTACGCCAAATGTGGTCTGATTGATAGGACTGCCCACTGCAAATGCCACCACACGACCGTCAATCCGAATACAACCACCCATAGCTCCCAATTCATCCAAATGCGACAGTACACGACGTATCATATTCTGTTCGTCGGTTTCGCCTCCCACCGTATCTTTATCCGACAGCCATTCCTGAGCCAACAGCAGACAATCTTCTGCAATAGCTTTATTGTCAATGGGAACATATTCATAATCGGGATGCTCACGCTCAAAGCGATTGACATGGTTACGCTTGCTTTGTAATTTCTTACCGGCAAGCGTACAGAGAGCCTCTCGTTCATAGATATAATCGCTATAATTACGATCGTTCAGATATTGAAACTCACCGGGGCGATGTTTTTCCAAATACTCATGGCAGCAAGGCGTTATACCCATTAAGGTAAGCGGATAACCGCCCTCTGCCGCCAGTTTTTCTAATTCCGTCACCGCATCGCCTATATTACAGCCCTCCGTGCCCAAAGGACAGAGGTAAACGGGATAGGAACAAGATGGAGACTCGAAGCTGATAACCAGCGAGCCACCGCAAATGGTCCAAGATGTTTTATACAGAAACCCCCAACCGTAGAGATTACAGAAAGCGAGGTCACAAATAGAAATTTTGGAGGGAAGAGTATAAGAGCGAAGCACATCACGGTCTTTTAGCTCCATGGGTTTGAAATACATAGTCATATCGTATTTAATACGCTATATCAACCACCCTTTGCCCCCTTTTGTTCACCTATGGCTCAAATGGGGTCCACATCGGGCAGGATGCGCACACGGCGGTAAGCCGGCATGTGCTCCATCAAAGTATCCAAGGCCATCTGATACGCCATCCTCTCCTGTCGATAATCCTGAGCCGGTTGCCGTTTGAGCACAATCTGACGAATGTACTGCATCTCCTGACGTGCCACCGAGGGTTTCTGCGGAGCACTGACAGCCTTGGCTGAAAGATGCTGTGTAAGCAATCGGCTGAAGTCTGCAGCACAATGCTCTACCAACTCTTCATCGAAAGCTCGCAACTCGATAACAGTCATGCGCACAAAGGGTGGAAATTGGCACAGCTCACGCTCTTGCAATTGCCCAAGGATGAACTGCCCATAATGCCCCGACTGAAGCAAAGCGATAAACGGATTATCAGATTCGTATGTCTGCACCAGCATACGGGCATCAGGCGTTCCGCTTTCCGACACGCGGAGTATCAGTTGATCCAACAGTTGGTAGGCTCTTTCATAACTTCGGAAATCGGGATAAGCCAAAATAACGTCCAATCGAATTACCCCGATGAGCGAAACATTATCCCAGATGGGTTGCCCTTTGATAAGCTGCGTACCCACCACGATATCCACTTCGGCACGGTCTATCTGCTCCTGCATCTCACGGCGCTGTTTCACACTGAGCATCACATCACTATCCAAACGCAAAACACGAGCCTCTGGGAATAGTCGGCGCACTTCTTCTTCCACGCGTTCGGAACCGTACCCCACACTCATCAGCACCTCCTCCCCGGATCGTGCCGGAACGGCATGGCAAGTGGGACAACTATACGGCATCGGGATATTGTATCCGCAATAATGGCAGATCATGCGCTGTGTATGTCTATGGTAGGTCAGACTAACATCGCAGTTCGGGCACTGTATTTTGCCTCCGCAAGCCTTACAAATCAGATAAGGGGCGTATCCTCTCCGATTTTGGAGCAACATCACACGCCTACCTTGGGATAACGTTTCCCGAATGGCATCATATAGCTGCGGTGAAATCACAGCCACTTCTCGCCCCACTTTTTTAAGGTCCACCACTTGAATAGGAATGCGCTCGGATGGGGATGTTCTCTCTATCTGTCGCAAATCCAGTAGATGATACTTACCACGCTTCACGTTAAACAGCGTTTCGGCCGATGGCGTTTCGGAGGTTAGGCACACCGAAAGTTGCCGTTGGGCACCCATCCAGATAGCCACATCGCGACTGTGGCATCGTGGAGCAGCATTGCGTTGCTTAAGTGCAAATTCATGTTCCTCATCCACAATCACCAAACCCAGATTGCGCATCGGCAAAAAGAGCGCACTCCGCTGCCCCATTATCACACGTGGTTCTTGACTATGAGCCAGCCGAAGAAAGATTTCCACCCGGCGTGCATCACTTTGGGTGCTGTCATAGATCCACAGCCGATTACTCACAGCGGCCGACAGACGTGACGTGAAGCAACCTCTCGTCTGCACTTCACCTGCCAGAGGTGTAATCAACAAGACCTGACGCCCCTGCGCCAACGTATCGCGGCACAGACGAATTAGGGCGTCTTCCTTGACTTGATGCTTGCGCGTATAGAGAAAAGAGACTCCGGAAGATAATTGCAATGGCGGCAAACCGTCGGGATGACTGGATTCGAAGCCTGACGAAGCAGGAGCTGTCAGCCTGCTGACCTCGTGTTCCATGGTGCAGAAGATGCCACGCCTGCAAAGTTCTCGCACCAGACGACCGCGCGTATCGCTGCCTGCAATCACATCAGACAGCCGTCGCTCGGTATGATAATCCTCATGCTCACGTTCCAATCGCTCCAGCCATTCATATAGGAATGCTTGTTGCTTCTTGGCTCTATTCAATGCTTCCGCCGCCTGCTCCAACGTCTCGTCTGTACGATAGTTTTCAGAGAGGGCAAGATAAGTTTCCGTTTTGGGCTTATATTTCCGAACCAATGTTTCTTCTTGTGTCAAAGCACCGATTTCTACCAGCCGGGTAAATGTCTTTACTGCCGGCTGTCCCAATAGCCGCCGGAGCGTGGCCATAGGAGCTGTGGCTCGAGGCAGCATGGCCAGCAAATCCAGTAATCGCTGCTCCACCTCTGTTAATGGAGCGGCGGACACAAAATTTTCGTTCAAACGGACAGAGGTAGCACTGGCAGGCAATAGAGCTGCTGGCAGAGCCATACGCAGTACATCCCCTGGAGTACAGAGATAATAGTGTGCCAGCCATTCCCAGAGCTGTAAGTCTGCCGGGGTAAGCAGAGGCAAATCGTCCGGCACATCAATAATCGGTTTGATTTTCTTGGCTTGGCGAACCACCTCGGGGGGTAATTCCTCATCTATCGCACTCACCACACCCGTATAAAACCGCTTCGTGCCCAGTGAAACCACCACACGATGCCCCACGCACAGCCTGCCTTGCCACTCCGGAGGGATGCTATAATGATAGACACCCTCTATTTTGAGAGGTAAGATAACCTGTGCGTAACGCATGACAAAGATTATTTTATTGAGTTTTTTCGCTCAGATACCTATGAATGGCGGCAGCACCCGTTCGGCCATCGCCCATGGCCAGAATAACCGTGGCACCGCCACGCACAATGTCGCCTCCGGCAAAAAGGTCGGGCAGCGAAGATTGATTGTCGGCATTTACCACAATAGTACCTCTATCCGACACCTCCAATCCCTCGATACTGCGGGGAATGAGCGGATTGGGCGATACACCGATGCTGACCACAGCTTCGTCAATGGGAATGGTTTCTATGGCACCCACTATCTCCACAGGTCGGCGTCTGCCACCGGCATCCGGTTCGCCCAACTCCATCTTTTGCAGGCGGACGGCGGTCAGACGACCACGCTCATCGCCTATATATTCTATGGGGTTATGCAGCGTCATAAACTCCACCCCTTCTTCTTTAGCATGCTTAATTTCTTCGATGCGGGCAGGCATCTCGGCTTCGGTACGCCGATAGATAATAATGGCTCTTTCGGCACCAAGTCGTTTGGCGGTGCGCACCGAGTCCATGGCAGTATTGCCACCGCCCACCACAGCCACAGTGCGACCACGCAATACAGGAGTATCGCTATCGGGGTCGGCAGCCTCCATCAGATTGACACGGGTCAGATATTCGTTGGACGACAGCACTCCGGCAAGGTTCTCGCCTGGTATATCCATAAACCGGGGCAGACCGGCACCGCTGCCCACAAACAGGGCACGGTAGCCCAGGTCATGACGCAATTCGTCATACGTAATGGTTCTGCCCACAATAGTATTGGTTTCAAATATCACACCAAGGTCTGTAAGCTTTTGAATTTCAGCATCCACCACCTCATTCGGCAAACGATATTCGGGGATACCGTATTTAAGCACACCGCCGATTTCATGCAAGGCCTCGAAAACAGTGACTTCATAGCCCCATTTGGCCAAATCGTGTGCACAACTCAAGCCGGCAGGACCACTGCCCACCACAGCCACCTTGATACCGTTTGGCGTGGGGCGTGACATCGGTTCTGCTTCCTCCGGGTGTGTGCGCTCATAGTCGGCGGCAAATCGCTCCAGATAACCTATGGCCACCGACTCTTTTTTCATGCTCACGTGGTAGATGCAGCGGCTCTCGCATTGCTTTTCCTGCGGACATACACGCCCACAAACCGCCGGCAGCGAACTGGTTTCGCGTAGCGTTCGGGCAGCCTGCATGACTTGACCGGCCTCTATATATTTGATAAAAGTAGGAATATGAATGCCCACTGGGCAACCTTCCATACACGTAGGTTTGGCACAGTCCAGACAACGATGCGACTCGCGCAGGGCTTGCTCGGCAGTAAGACCTTGATTTACTTCCTCATATAATTTAGTGGTACGGTAAGCGGAGTCCAGCTCCGGCATCTTCACGCGCTCAATGGCCATGCGCTCTTGAGGTTTCAGAGTATTGCGCAGTTCCGTGCGCCACGCCTCCGAGTGGCGGCTTTTTATCAATTCTTCTATTGTCATATCCGCAGTCCTCCTTATTCCAATTCTTTATACGCACCCAATCGGGACATCATTTCGGCAAAGTCCACCTGATGGGCATCAAACTCCGGCCCATCCACACACACAAAACGCGTTTTGCCACCCACCGTCACACGGCAGGCTCCACACATGCCCGTGCCATCCACCATAATGGTATTAAGCGATGCTATGGTAGGGATATTATATTTACGTGTCAGTTCTGCCACGAATTTCATCATAACGGCAGGACCGATGGTCACACACTCATTCACCGGCTCACGCAGGATTACGCTCTCTACGCCATCGGTAACCAAACCTTTGCGTCCATAAGAGCCATCGTCGGTCATGATAATCACTTCGTCCGACATAGCTCTCATCTGTTCTTCGAGGATGATAAGTTCTTTGGTTCGGGCTGCCAGCACCACGATGACCCGATTTCCGGCATGATGAAAGCCCTCCACGATGGGCAATAGCGGAGCCACGCCCACGCCACCGCCTGCACAAAGCACAGTACCCACCTTCTTGATATCAGTTTGCTGACCCAAAGGCCCCACCACATCGGTAATGCTTTCACCGGCCTCCAGTGCACATAATTTTTTGGACGAACGACCCACCGCCTGAACCACCAGCGTGATAGTACCGGCCATCGGATCGGATTGTGCTATAGTTAATGGTATTCGTTCGCCTTTTTCGCCCACTCTAACAATAACGAAATGACCCGGACGGCGGGCTTTGGCGATTCGAGGAGCTTCCACAACGAACTTGAATACACGTTCGGAAAAGGCCTCCTTCTCGATGATTTTGTACATGGTTAAATATCCGTTTACGGTTTATTACAAGCAATTCAAAGTCCTGATGCTCTGCACAAATTTACATTTTTTATACCACTGCACAAAAACTCCGATTTCGTCACGTTTCAGACATTGACCTCATGAGCATAAACCGTCACATACAACCGATTAAAAGAGATGGTGACAGCAGCACGAATAGTGCTGAAATTTTATGCATAAATCAATTTCATTTTATATATAAAATGCG
>CAMFNC010000187.1 GCA_945965245.1 uncultured Porphyromonas sp.
TAATAGGTGCAGGAAATATTAACCCCTATTCTCCTTTCCCCAATTCATCCATAAATTTAAATGACATAATCAAAAAAAATCAGCTTTTCAACATCTGATGCCTCTTTTCAAAAGAAAGTATTAGCTGGAGAATTTTTTGCCGCTATATACTTTGACGGCAAATGGCAAGGTATGCGAATGAATTATTAAATACAAATAAAACTAATACATTTATTTATGAAACGTTATGTTCTATTATTCGTAAGCCTCTTTTTCTTAGGCTTAACTGCGTATGCACAGAATGAAACAACACCCAAAGAAGACAAGACCACTACACCTCAAGAGGCTTTCAAACAAAAAGAATTAGGGGTGGAATTAGGGCTCTTTAGCGGAGTTTATGGCAAATATAATTTCAATGAACATTTTTCTCTTTTGGGGCAATTAGGCATGAATTACGATGTGGCCTATACCGTGCCGCGCGGTTTTTTCTTCACCGGCATGAATCCGGCAATCAACCTTTCAGGTATCTGGTATTTCTTCCGTCCGAAACACGCAGCCAACCAAGGTATATATGCTTCTTTTGGAGCTTTCGGTGATTTGGGCAAATATGCACTCTTCAGCAGCAAAGACAAAACACAAGATTGGGGCGGTCTGTGGTCTGCCGGTATCTTTTTAAAATTAGGCGTAGATATCGCTGTGTATAAATCCATTCGTGTAAAAGCATCGGCTCTAATCAACGAAGGAGCTATTTATCGCCGAATGCCCGATTTAGGAGTGGGTCTTTCACTACCGACAAAAACGGCATTGAATGCTCGAAATGAATTTTTGTTCGATTTGGGTGTAGTAATCCCACTCAATTAATTTTCTTCTTTTACCCACAAAGGATTATGTCATAAAAGGCGAACCGCTACATTGCTTTCGAACTTCAGATTCGGTCATTTACTACCATCCTAATCTCGAAGCGCCTCACATTTCTTTCCTTGTCCACATTACCCAAGAGGCTGCACAGAAACTCCGGTTTTGAAGTGCAGCCTCTTCTTTTCTATCGGGGAGAGAGCAACCAGAGAGAATTCGAGCCGTTGGCGCAATGTGCAAATCCTTTATATTTTCGAAACAAATAACTACCTTTGAAAGTATCGTAAAAACATAATCCGATAAACGATAATGAAAAAAGTAATCTTAATTTTAATTACAGCTTTGTTGGTCGTTACAACAGCCGTGGGACAGACCAAGTCCAAGAAATACCCCCAAATCGCCCTATCGGGAAAAAACATTAACAAGTTGTTTCCCGAGACATGGCTGGTGGAACGCCAAAAAGGAGATTTGAACAAAGACGGAATACCCGATTTGGCTTTCATACTCCACCCCGAAGATGCGGCAGGGATGGAAGTGGTAAAAGACTCGCCCACCCCCATCAATCACAACCCCTACATTTTGGTTATTTACTTTGGCAATTCATCCGGAGAATATCAATGTTTTCGATATTGGAGCAATGATGCGTTCGACACCTCCGGCACAGATGACGTGGGTGGCATCAAACTGACATCGAACGGCTGTTTGGATATTACGATGACTTATGAAGAAACAACCGGGGCATCCTCCGGTTATACCAAATACAGAATTCGGTATCAATCGGGAGATTTCTATTTGATAGGAAAAGAACGTTTCGAAGCACTACGCACCACGGGCGAATATGCGGAAGAAAGCTATGACCTCTTGAATGGCCGCAAATACACCAAGAAAGGAAATATATCCATGGATAGCAACGTCAAAGAAACAACACACCGGGATAAGATTCCTAAAAAACCATTACAGCGTGTAGGCACTTTTATTTTCCATTCATAAGAATAGGGAGAAATAAACATTCGAGGCTCAAAAATTTGCATGTGCCAAAAAAAATCCTTTACTTTGCACCCTGATTGCGTACCTACCGAATGATGCTATGGTAATGCGCGGTCGAAAAAACATATCCTATTTCGATTAAGATAATAAAACAATAAAAGAAATGTCTAAAATCTGTCAGATTACCGGCAAAAGGCCTATGGTCGGCAACAACGTTTCGCACTCTAAAAGACACACGAAACGCAAGTTCGATATCAACCTTTTTACGAAGAAGTTTTTTTGGCCGGAACAAGACTGCTGGATTGAGCTTAAAGTCTCTGCAGCCGGTCTTCGCGTGATTAACAAAATCGGCTTGGACGCTGCCCTGAAGCGTGCCGCTGAAAAAGGCTACTTAAACGCTTAATAACAAGGGAGGACTAAACCAATGGCAAAGAAAGCAAAAGGCAACAGAGTGCAAGTAATCCTCGAATGTACCGAGCACAAAGAAAGTGGTATGCCCGGCACCAGCCGCTATATCACCACCAAGAACCGTAAGAATACGACCGAGCGTTTGGAGCTGAAAAAATTCAATCCCATCCTGAAGCGTATGACCGTTCACAAAGAAATCAAGTAATAAGCATAAGGAGAAATAAGCGATGGCAAAGAAATCAGTAGCAACCTTTAAGACCGGCGATGGTCGTACTTTCACGAAGGTTATCAAGATGGTAAAGTCGCCGAAAACCGGTGCTTATACCTTCCAAGAAGAAATGATCCCCAACGAAGCCGTTAAGGATTACTTCAAATAGATATTATATTACGGGATGGGCGAGAACGGCTCGCGGCATTCGACAGATACCGAAATCGCAATCATCGGATAGCAACAGCCCAAGAAACCCGCTCCACTCCGACTTCCATACGCCCTGCAGGTCTTCCGATTTGCAGGGTTTTTTTTAGCTCTTCCGCCCGTATCTCTTTTACTTACACCCCAAGAGAGGTTTCGAAGTGCACAAACCATAATTTTTTATGTGTATCTTAGTGGCTGAAAAATCAAAACAAATAGCTATTGCATCACAAAGTATATGAATAAGATTAATGCTGCCATTACCGCAGTGGGTGGCTATCTGCCTCCTGACTTGCTCACCAACGCCGATTTGGAAAAAATGGTCGATACCAACGACGAATGGATTACTACCCGCGTGGGCATCAAAACAAGACACATACTGAAAGATCCCACAAAAGGCTCTTCTTATCTGGCTGCGCGTGCACTGCAAGATATGTTCGAACGCAATCATATTGATCCACTGAGTATCGAGGGTATTATTATGGCCTGTGTAACACCGGACTATCACTTCCCCTCCACAGCTTCGGTGGTAGCTTATGAAACCGGCTGTCAGAACGCATTCACGTTCGACATGCAGTCTGCCTGCCCCAGTTTTATGTATGCACTGGAAACGGGAGCCAATTACATCCGCTCCGGACGCTATAAGCGTTTGGTGGTAGTGGCTGCGGAAAAGATGTCCGCCATCGTGGATTATCAAGACAGAGCCACAGCTCCACTTTTTGGCGATGGTGCCGCTTGCGTATTGCTGGAAACCACAGAACAAGAAACGGGTGTAATGGATGCTTACTTCCGCACCAACGGCGAGTTTAAAAATCAATTGATTATGAAAGCCGGTGGTTCTGCCAACCCTCCCACGCACGAAACGGTAGAGCGACGCGAGCATTTTGTTTATCAGGAAGGTGCAGCCGTATTCAAACAGGCTGTGTTGGGTATGAGTTCCAGCTGTCTGGAAATCATGCGCCGCAATGCACTCTCCAAAGACGATGTTACGTGGTTTATCCCCCATCAGGCCAATTTACGCATCATTGATGCCGTGGCTCGACAAATGGAGGTCCCCAAAGAGCACGTAATGATCAATATTCAAGACTGTGCCAATACCAGCTCCGCTACTATCCCCATTTGCTTGTGGCAATGGGAGAAAGAATTGAAGCGTGGCGATGTGCTCATTCTAACATCCTTCGGCAGTGGTTTTACATGGGGAGCCATGTATGTAAAATGGGCATACGATGGAGGTAAACGTCCTGCATCAACCATTGACACGTGCCAGACTGACCGGGAAGCGGCCCAAGAGGAGTCCAGCACCTGTCAGACCCGATAAACAAATAAGAAATACATGCAGGAATCCAATCAACCGCAACACCGCTCAGGCTTCGTAAATCTGGTAGGCAATCCCAATGTGGGCAAAAGTACACTGATGAATTTATTGGTGGGAGAACGCTTGTCCATTATCACTTCCAAGGCACAAACCACACGTCATCGCATCATGGGTATTGTCAATACTCCGGAAATGCAGATTGTGTATAGCGATACACCGGGAGTACTCAAACCGAATTATAAATTACAGGAGTCGATGCTGGAATTTTCAAAATCGGCATTGGGTGATGCGGATGTACTGCTGTATGTGACAGATGTTATTGAACAACCGGATAAAAATTTAGACTTTGTGGAGCGTGTGGGGCGAATGAAATGCCCCGTACTGCTCCTTATCAATAAAATAGACCTGACCAATCAAACCCAATTGGTGCATTTGGTGGAGCGATGGCATGAGCTATTGCCTCAAGCCGAAATTCTACCTATATCGGCCAAAAGTCGATTCAACATGGAGCCGCTCAAAAAGCGCATCGAAGAGTTGATCCCGCCATCGCCTCCTTTCTTCGAAAAGGATGCCCTCACGGATAGGCCGGCACGTTTCTTTGTCACGGAAATCATCCGTGAGAAAATCCTACTCTATTATCAGAAAGAAGTACCCTATGCGGTGGAAGTGGCTGTGGAGACCTTCCGTGAAGAGGAAAAGGTAATTCATATCCAAGCCGTCATCATGGTGGAGCGAGATTCGCAGAAAGGTATCATCATTGGCCATCAAGGTGCTGCCATCAAGAAATTGGGAATGATGGCACGCAAAGATATTGAAAAGTTTTTCGACAAAAAAGTGTTCTTGGAGTTGTATGTGCGAGTAGAGAAAGATTGGCGCAGCAGCGATAAAGATCTTCGTCTGTTTGGCTACAAACAGGACGAATAGGGATTTATCCTCCGGACATCACCTATTATAAATTATAGCATGAGCAATTTAGTGGCCATCGTGGGCCGCCCCAATGTGGGCAAAAGTACTTTGTTTAACCGTTTGACGCAAACCCGCCAAGCCATTGTGACGGACATTCCCGGCACCACACGCGACCGCCAATATGGCAAATCTTTTTGGGGCGATCGCGAGTTCTCGGTGGTGGATACCGGCGGATGGGTCGTTGGATCTGAAGATATATTCGAAGAAGAAATCAACAAGCAGGTGGAAATAGCCATGGAAGAGGCCGATGTGATACTCTTCCTTGTGGATGTGGCAGCAGGAATGTCGCCGCAAGATGAAGAGGTGGCACACAAATTGCGCCGCAGTAAAAAGCCCGTTCTATTGGTGGCCAACAAAGCCGACAACTATGCTCAGCATGCCGAATCCATGGAGTTTTATGCCATGGGATTGGGCGACCCTATTTGTATTTCTGCCGTAAATGGCTCCGGGACCGGTGACTTGCTGGATATGGTGGTAGGAGCTTTGGCTCCGGAAATACAGGATTCTGACGAAAAAAACATCCCCCGCATTGCCATTGTAGGGCGTCCAAATGCAGGAAAATCCTCCTTAATTAATGCTTTTATTGGCGAAGACCGACATATCGTAACCGACATTGCCGGCACTACGCGCGATGCTATCTATACACATTACAATAAGTTCGGTCTGGAATTTGAATTGGTGGATACCGCCGGTATTCGTAAAAAAGGCAAAGTCAATGAAGATTTGGAATACTACTCTATCATTCGTTCCATTCGCTCCATCGAGCAGAGCGATGTATGCCTACTATTGATAGATGCCACCCGTGGGATAGAGAGTCAAGACGTTAATATCTTTTCCGTTATTCAGAAAAACAGTAAAGGCTTGGTTGTTTGCGTCAATAAATGGGATTTGATTGAAAACAAGGATCACAATACGATGAAACGCTACGAAGAGGCTATCCGCAGTCGTTTTGCCCCTTTCACGGACTTCCCCATCATCTTTATTTCCGCACTCACCAAACAGCGCATTCTGAAAGTGTTGGAGACAGCCAATGAAGTGTATCGCAAACGTTCCACCCGCATCCCCACACACAAGCTCAACGAAATTTTGCTGCCCATTATCGAACAAACACCTCCGCCGGCTTGGAAAGGAAAATACATCAAGATCAAATATGTGATGCAAT
>CAMFNC010000188.1 GCA_945965245.1 uncultured Porphyromonas sp.
ATGGAACAGATAATTATGTTTTACCAAAGAATAACGGTTTTGCATGGTCAATAAGTAAATAGAAAGACAAGGAGATAAAAAATTAAAATGCAAAAAAGTATAAACAAATTAACAGCTAAAAGGATTATTTTATCAATAATAGGTATAATAATATTATTTTTTGCAACACAAATATAAATATTTATGCGCACGAAAACTGAAATCGTAACTAATTGGCTGCCTCGCTATACCAATCGTGAACTTGCCGAATTTACCCCATACGTGCTACTGACCAACTTCAAATATTACATAGAATCATTCTCCACACAATTCAACGCCCCCATTGTGACCGCTTCTTCCGGCATGCAAACCGTTATAGCTGAAGGTATTACGCTTATAAACTTCGGCATGGGCAGCCCCAATGCTGCCACCATCATGGACTTGCTTTCTGCCGTCAAGCCCCAAGCTGTGCTATTTCTGGGTAAATGTGGAGGATTGAAGAAGTCTTTGGAATTGGGAGATTATTTGCTGCCCATCGCAGCCATTCGGGGCGAAGGTACCAGCAATGATTATTTGGATGCCGAAATTCCCTCACTGCCGGCTTTCAGTTTGATGCGCGCCATCTCCAGTGCCATCCATGAAAAGGGACGAAATTATTGGACGGGCACAGTCTATACCACCAATCGCCGCGTATGGGAACACGACGATGGGTTTAAAAAATATCTGCAAACAACTCATGCTTCGGGCATAGATATGGAAACCGCCACACTACTCACCGTGGGCTATGCCAATAAAATCCCTACCGGAGCGTTGCTTATGGTTTCAGATTTGCCCATGACACCGCAAGGCGTTAAAACTGAAAAAAGCGACATGCGCGTTACTTCGCTCTATGCCGGCGAGCATCTGCAATTGGGCATTGATGCACTGAACATTATCCGCGATAATAAGAGCACAGTTCGTTTCATCAAATTCTCTTGGTAATCCCTATGGCGGCAGCAAATTACGAGCAGATTGTACGCTCCATCAAACAAGGGAAAACAGCCACCATTACATTATTGATGGGTGACGAATCATACTATATCGACAAACTGGCCACACTATTCGAACACACGGTGATGCCGGAAGCCGAACGTGATTTCAATCAATCGGTTCTGTACGGAAACGACACTGATGTGCAGGCATTAGTGGCAGAAACCATGCGCTTTCCCATGATGAGCGAACGAGTATTGGTAATCCTGCGCGAAGCTCAAATGATGGACAAGTTGGAGCGATTCGAATCCTATGTAGAGCAAATACCGGAAACCACCTCTCTACTAATATGTTACAAAGGGAAACTCAAGAAAACGACCAAACTCTATAAATCCATTGACAAACATGGTATTGTATTCGAAACCAATAAAGTACCGGATTACAAAGTTCCCGACCTGATTACCTTCATGGCCCAAGGACGAGGTATGATGATAGATCCTCGTTCGGCGGCTCTATTGGCTGAGTTCTTGGGCAATGATTTGGACAGAATTGACTCAGAATTAGAAAAGATAGCCATTGCTCTACCTGCCAACGATCGTGTAATCACAGCTGATATTATCCAGAAATACATCGGCATTAGTAAGGAGTACAATAATTTTGAATTGCTGCGTGCCGTGGTGCAGAAAAATGCAGCTCGTGCTTTTCAGATAGCCTTTCACTTTGCCAAAAACGAAAAGAACAATCCCATCCAACCCACCCTTTCTGTGCTGTTTAATTATTTTTCCAATCTGATAGCTCTCTATTATCTTCCACAGGTGGACGAACGCAACATAATGACCACTCTGCAACTAAAAGGCGCATTTCAAGCAAGAGATTATATGACCGGTTTTCGCAATTACAAAGCGCTGCAAACCTACAATATCCTTCATCAAATCAGAATGACCGATGCGGCTTCCAAAGGTGTGGACTCTTCTGTTCCCTCCGGAGAACTGCTCAAAGAATTGCTCTGCTTTATCCTATCTTAATGCTCCAATCAACCTCTTCCAGACCGATAACACCTCAACTTCTACATCCTTGTGTGTCGGAAACCAAGACATGCTTGAGCATCTCCTTGCGTATCGCAGACTAATTTTTAAATTGGTATTTTATTTTGCTTATTCGGAGATAGAACTAATCCGGAATGGGATGATAACGCACAAAGGCTTCGATGGCTTCGTATGAGGCCAATCCCAATCGGGCATACAGATTGGCTGTATCCCGGTTTCTGTCTTCGGCTCGCTGCCAAAACAATCTTTCGTCATTGCCCAAAAATGGAGCAGACTCCATCTGACTTTGGTGTTTTAAGATGCTGTTTCGCTTGATACGCAGCTCTTCCGGACTCATGGGCACAGCCATTTCTATATCCTCAATCTCCCATTCCGCCCAAGCTCCGCGATACAACCACGTGCGACAATTGGCAAACCATGCCTCGTCTTTTACTCTGTCAATGGCTGCCAATACGGCATCAAGGCACACTTTGTGCGTACCATGAGGATCTGCCAAATCACCGGCGGCAAATATCATATCCGGTTTCAGTTCTTGTATAAGCTGATAAATGATATTCACATCATCCTCTGTTATCGGCTTTTTCTGCACCATACCGGTTTCATAAAACGGAAGATTAAGAAAATGGATATGTTCGTTGTCCAATCCCAAATAACGGCAGGCAGTACGAGCTTCTTCACGTCTGATAGTTCCCTTGATAAATCGTACATCAGGCGTTTCGGCACTACCCTCTTCCTTACCGGTCAGAAGAAACGTACGCAACTCTTCTATGCGCCTCACATTTTCAGATTTATGTGCATCATAGCGCATACAAACCTGCTTGACAAAAGAAAGATAACGAACCACCTCTTCATCGCCCACCGCAATATTTCCGGATGTTTGATACGCCACATGAACATCATGCTCCTGATGAATTAGCTTACTTAGGGTACCACCCATAGAAATCACATCATCATCGGGATGAGGACTGAATACTATAATTCTTTTGGGATAAGGAGTGGCACGTTCGGGTCTATTGCTATCATCGGCATTCGGCTTACCACCCGGCCATCCCGTAATGGTGTGTTGTATATCATTGAAGATTTGAATATTGACATTATAAGCCGATTGATATCGGGTCAGCAATGAACCCAAGGAAAAATCATTATAATCTTTATTGGTCAATTTCAGAATGGGCTTTTCCGTTTTCTGACATAGCCAAACAATGGCACGACGAATCAGCTTGCTGTTCCAATCACAATCCGTTACCAACCAAGGATGCACGATGCGTGTAAGAGCCGATGCCGCAGGCAAATCAAGGTAGGCGCACGCATTGTGATGTTTTTGGAGTGCCGAAGCAGGTATGGCATCACTCATCTTTCCCTCAATGGCAGATTTGATTTCCTTGGCTCTGTTTTCTCCCCAAGCCACCAGAACCACGCGTTTGGCATGGAATATGGTGGATAACCCCACACTGATGGCACATGCCGGCACTTCTTTTTTCTGTGCAAACATATCATAGGCCACTCCTTTAGCTTCATCATCCAGCAAAACCAATCGGGTAACGCTGTTCGGATTGGAACCGGAAGCATTGAACCCCAAACTGGCCGATGCTCCCACACCCATTACCATCAGATCTATTCCTCCCAAGCTTTTGATTCTATTTTCATAATCCATACAGGCGTTCATGACCTCATCTTCCGAACAAGACACATGAGGAGAAAATATCTGTTCGTCATCCACGTGGATATGGTCAAAGAAATGACTGCGCAATGTGGCCAAACAACCACCCGAAGAATGGCGAGCAAGCGGATAGTACTCAAATGCCAAAACAAAACAGACACCATCAAATACAACTTTGCCCTCCCGATACAGAAGAGCCAATTGCTTATACACTTCTAGTGGTGCAGCTCCACCCGAAAGCCCCAAGACATATTTTCTGCCTTCGGACTGACGTTGCTTGATTTCATGTACAATATTCCACGCCACGGATTGCGCACCCTGTCGGGCATCCGTAAAGATTTCTGTGGGGATTTGTTCGAAACGGCAGAGCATGGCTCGCTCAAGAGCATTCTTGGGCCGATAGTAACGCTCGGGGATCTGTGTCAGATGAATGGCTGAGCTAAGATGAGTACGCAACATATTGATAAAATAGTGTTAGGTTGGTTTTGTGTACTACAAATGTAATTTTTTACTGGATATTCCGTGTTCTCAAAATGAAAAAGGTATGAAAGCCTATAGCCGCCATACCTAATCATCTATATATTATATGAGTGGAGTATAGCGGACTCGAACCGCT
>CAMFNC010000189.1 GCA_945965245.1 uncultured Porphyromonas sp.
GAGCAAAATGGCACACGTAATTCGAAACCGTTACGATGAGTTTGACGGCTTTGTGATTTTACATGGAACGGACACCATGGCCTACACGGCGTCTGCATTGAGTTTCATGCTCAAGCATCTGACCAAACCGGTTATCCTGACTGGCTCACAACTTCCCATCGGTAAACTTCGCACAGATGGGAAGGAAAATCTAATTACTGCTATCGAGATAGCTGCCGCCACGTTAGATGGTCATCCGCGCGTGCCGGAGGTCTGCATCTTTTTCCAAAACCGTCTTATGCGTGGCAATAGAACCAGCAAGGTAAGTGCCGATCAGTTCAATGCTTTCGAGAGTTATAATCATGTACCGCTGGCATATGCCGGTATAGATATCAAGTTTAATGATTCTGTGATTCGCTATCCGGACTCCTGGGATATGCCGCTGGAGGTAAAAGACAACATGGAAACCGGTGTGGCTATTCTGAAAATATTTCCGGGCATCACACCGGAGCTATTACAAGCAGTGCTGAACATCCCCACACTGCGTGGTCTGGTGTTAGAAACATTCGGCAGCGGCAATGCTCCATTGGAAGACTGGTTCTGCGGAGCATTGGCAGAGGCCGTCAGACGAGGCTTGGTGATCATGAATGTGACTCAATGTGTGAGCGGCTATGTGGATATGACACGTTACGAAACGGGGCATCAGTTGATTAGTTCCGGCATTTTGAGCGGCTACGATGCCACCACCGAGTGTACGATTGTCAAATTGATGTACCTATTGGGGCAAGGCTATTCCATCGAAAAAGTAAAATGTCTGATGGACACTTCGTTGCGCGGAGAAATCGACCGCTAATTCACACACCTCTCTTTCCCTCTATCGTTATATGATTAGATTTATGAGTTTGTCGAGTGGCAGCAACGGTAATTGCTACTACCTCGGCAATGATACAGAAGGTATTCTGATAGATGCCGGCATCCCGGTACGTTCTATCACGAAAGCATTAAAGAAAGAAGGTATTTCCACAGATGGCACACATATCCGAGGTGTGATTATCACCCACGACCATGCTGACCATATTCGCACAGTGGGTATTTTGGGCTGTGTAAATCAATTTCAGATATACGGCACAAAACGAGTATTGGACAGTGTGGAGAAAAGTCGCTTCGTAGAAGAACCGCTCTATGGTGTGCGCAACGAGATTGAGCCGTTTAAAGACTTTGATTTGGGGCCTTTTCATATTACCCCCTTTCCGGTGCCTCATGATGCCGTGGAGAATGTGGGTTACCATATCACAGCTCCGGGGTTTACATTTACGATGATTACAGATGCCGGACACGTAACTCCAGAAATACGCAAATATGCTTCTATGGCAGACCATTTGGTCATCGAAGCCAATCATGATGTAGAGATGCTGCGAGATGGTATTTACCCACCATTTCTTAAAGAGCGTGTGGCCGGTCCGCTGGGGCATTTGAGCAATCAGACTACGGCGGAGTTACTGGCAGACATTTACCATACCGGGATGAAAAATATTTGGCTCTGTCATCTGAGCCGAGATAATAATCACCCCGAATTGTGTTGGAAGACTGTGGAGAACAGGCTATTTAACGAAGGTATTCGTGTGGGCAAGGATGTGAGCCTGACAGCTTTGAAACGCACAAGTTGCAGCCCCATGTATCTGTTGGAGCCTTGATTCTGATAGCCGAAATTGGATGTCACAGCCAGATTTATCCTTATCTTTGTTCTGATAAAAAACATTAGAAGAGATGAATAATAGAATTGTTGCACACATAGAACATGCGTTGATGATACACCCGTGCGTGGTGATGCCCGAACTGGGCGGCTTCGTTACACAGTCCATCCCAGCCAAGTTTTGCCGTGAACGCCATTTGGCCACTCCACCCCAACAGCAATTATTATTCAATCCTCGGCTCAATCATCGCGATGGTTTGCTGGAAGAGAGTTATGCCCACACTTATGGCGTATCGCTGCGCAAAGCTCGCATTATGTTGGATGACGACATTGCAGCCTTGCGCCATGAATTGGTGCGCAAGCGTTCGTACGCTTTTGGCTCGCTGGGCGTATTTGAATTGAGCAACAACGGACAAATCTATTTCCGTCCGGAGCAGCAAAGCGAATTTTGTTTGAACCACAGTGCATACGGCATGACTTCGGTGTCATTACCCTTGCTATCTGCCGCACCCATAACTCAAACTACCGAGGCAGTCAATACCATCGGTATGATACCATCGACAGAACGAACTATTCGGGATGATAAATATTTCCATCTGACCATCTCCAAACGTTTCGTTCAAGTGGCTGCCGCCATCATTATTTTGATAGTGGGTATCCTACCTTTCCGCAGCATTTCGGAAAATGCACAGCTGGAACAGCAATATAGTGCCACATTCGTGCCCACGGAATTGACTGCCGGTAAATTGTGGCATATTCATAAAGAGCCTGTCGCCGAACCCGAACCGGAGGTAAAACAGACTTCACCCATTACAGCCGAAGCCGCTGCCAAAAGAGGTTATTATGTGATTGTGGGCACATTGCATAGTGCCGAAAAAGCCTTGCTTTTCTTCGAAACCAATCATCTGAACGATGCTAAGTGGTCCAATGCCGGCATATTGGATGGTGCTCCTGCACACCGCATCTTTACCAATCATTTTGAAAATGCTCAGGATGCCTATACTTATATTGCGAAACTCCGCCAAGAGCATCCTGAATTTTCACAAGCCTGGGTCTATCAACTGAAATAAAATGCAGCAGGCAGACGCCTTTGCCGTAGCCATTAAGCAGCGAGCCTTATCATTAGGGTTCGCTGCTTGCGGTATTACGGAAGTTCATGCCGTGGAACATGAAACTGTATCGCAATACCAAGAGTGGCGCAAAACAGGCAATCATGCCGATATGACCTACCTGGAGAGAAACGATGAACTGCGCTTCGACCCACGTAATTTGGTTCCGGGAGCAAAGAGTATCATTGTGGTGGCCATGAATTATAAGCCCGGCGCACTTCAATCTGCCCACCTGCCTCAAATAGCATATTATGCCTATGGCAGAGATTATCACAAGGTGGTTAAGAAAAAGCTAAACGAACTATTGCTATTTATTCAATCGGAGCATCCGGAATGCAACGGCAGAGCCTTTACCGATTCGGCTCCCATTCTAGAGCGCTACTGGGCCTGCAAGTCCGGATTGGGCTGGGTAGGTAAAAACGGTCTGTTGATTATACCCAAAGTGGGCAGCTATGTAGTGTTGGGTGAATTGCTGGTAGATATGCCTTTGACCTGCGACGAAGCTTTGGTGCGCAATTATTGCGGCCGATGCCGACAATGCCTCGATAACTGCCCCACAGGTGCACTCTACGCACCCGGTCGGTTGGATGCCCGCAGTTGCATCAGCTATATGACC
>CAMFNC010000190.1 GCA_945965245.1 uncultured Porphyromonas sp.
GCCTGAGAAGCGATACCGATACGACCGCCATCCAAAGTCTTCATTGCAATTTTAAAACCTTGACCGACCTTACCGAGCAGATTTTCTTTAGGAATGATGCAGTTTTCCATGATGAGTTCGCATGTGGCAGAACCACGAATACCCATTTTCAGCTCTTTCTTACCAATACTGAAGCCTGGCATGTCTTTTTCTACAATGAAAGCAGAGATACCATGGTTGCCCTGGCTCTTGTCTGTCATAGCAAAAATGATATATACATGACCATATTCAGCATTGGTAATGAAAATCTTATTGCCATTCAGCACATAGTGGTCATCCTCTTCCACGGCAAATGTTTGCTGTGAAGAAGCATCTGTACCGGCATTCGGTTCGGTCAGACCAAAGGCACCAATCCATTCGCCGGAAGCCAACTTGGGTAGATATTTCTTTTTCTGTTCTTCCGTACCGAATTCAAGGATCGGAGAGCAACAGAGTGACGTGTGAGCCGAAACGACCACACCAGTGGTGGCGCAAACACGACTCAGTTCTTCAACGGCCATGCTATACATTTGATTGGTAGAACCGGCTCCGCCATACTCAACAGGAATGGGAATCCCCATGATTCCGATTTTACCCATCTTCTTAACAGTCTCGAGCGGGAAGCGTTCTTGTTCGTCAATTTCGGCAGCCAGAGGTTTTACCTCTTTTTCGGCAAAAGCACGAATCATCTCCAAAAAGAGCTTCTCCTGAGGGGTTTGTGAAAAGTCCATAATAAGAATTGGAAAAGTTAATAAATGAATTAATTATTGGCGCATAGGTTTAATATCATCAGCAAAATGCAATTCTGCATCCGTGGCGGCAATAATATCCTCCTTTGTAAATTCCGGATGAATCTCTGTAACGAAGAGACCTTGTCCCTTGCGCACTTCGATAACGCACATTTCCGTGATAATCAAATCGACCTGACCTTGCGCTGTCAATGGTAATCTGCATTTCTTCAAAATCTTGGGTGCACCCTTGGCCGTGTGTTCCATAGCCAAAATAACCAAGCGGGTTCCAACCAAAAGATCCATGGCGCCGCCCATACCAGGAGCTTTCTTTCCTGGGATAATCCAGTTGGCCAAGTCACCGTTTTCGTCTACTTCCAGGGCACCCAAAATGCTCACGTCCACATGACCTCCTCTGATAATACCAAAAGAAGTGGCACTATCGAACGTAGCAGCACCGGGAATAGCTGTAATGGCACCACCCCCGGCATTTATCCAATCGGGGTGTTCTTCACCTATTTTGGGAGCAGCACCCATACCAATCATACCATTTTCCGATTGCAGCATCACACTGATGCCCGGTTTCAAGTAGTTTGGTACCATAGTGGGCAAACCAATACCCAAATTTACAACGTCACCGTCTTTCAATTCCAAGGCCACACGTTTAGCAATGACCTCTCTGATTTCATTTTTGTCCATGGCAATAGTGGTATTTAATATTAATATTCGTTAGCCATTCATTCGTTTATCCAATGTCTGCGCCAAGAAAGAGGTCACATCATCGGCAAAAGTATTTGCTCCGAAACCGGCATCATACCCCAGTTCCTTGGCAAGTTCGTGAGTAATACGAGGGCCACCGCAACAAAGAATTACCTTATCACGCAAGCCTTCAGCTTCCAGCAATTCGACCAATTCGGTCAAATTCTTGATATGGATATCCTTTTGTGTTACAGTCTGTGATACCAATAAGGCATCCGCATTGAGTTCAATAGCCTTGGCAATGAATTCTTCATTGGGGACCTGACTGCCCAAGTTGTATGCCTCGAACATATCATAACGTTCTATACCATAATGACCGGCAAAGCCCTTCATATTCATCACGGCATCGATACCTACGGTATGAGCATCCGTACCTGTACTGGCACCCACCACCACAATCTTACGACCAATATGTTCGCGCACGAACTGATTGGTTTCATCCATATCCCATTTTGTGGTTTCCACTTTGGGCACATAGATATTGGAGTAATCTACGGTTTTGGTACAGTTACCATAGCAATTAAAGAATGTAAAGCCTTCTGTCAGTTCTTGATAGAAAACCACTTGGGGATTAGTCATCCCCATTTCTTTAATCAAAAGACGCGCTGCTTCCACAGCCTCTTCGCCGGCAGGAACTGGCAGAGTAAAGCTAAGCTGAACTTTACCATCGTTCATGGTATCGCCATAGGGCTTGATCTTCGTTAAATCTAACGTGCGATCAAAGTCCTTTTCTTCCATCGAATAAAGTCCGCCGCTCATAATTTACCTCCCATATTATTTGATTTCATTAATTCAGGCACAGGATTGTAGTAGTTTTTACCCGTAGAAGTAACACCTGCCAGACCCTTTCCACCATCTTTCGGACGTTTAATACCTGCAAAGATACCTTTTTCGAGCGCAGTGAATAGTCCTTCATTGCGAATATCATCCAAAAGTGTAATGGTTTTGTCCAAAACCTCCCTTGCACGAGATTGGATAATGCCATCTTTCTTAAATTCCATTTCATCTCCAATAGAATGCATATTATTAAAAATATATTTTGCATTCTCGATAGAAAGGAAACGGTCGCTCATAAATGGAGTGTGAATAGCTTCGGTGGGCATGCCCAGCAACTGAAGACCTTGATTAGTCCAAATACCGATAATATTGAACAAAGCATCCTGAATATGACCACGGAAAATATTTCCGGTCATAAATTTCGTAGGAGGCATATATTTCAGCGTAGCTTTCGGGAAGATTTCACGTGTCATCTGAGCCTGAGCTAATTCCAACAAGAAACCATTTTTCAGAGTCGGATCCATCTCAAAAGCATGCCCCAAGCCCATTTGTTCCTGTGGCAGACCTGCCTGCAAAGCCAATTGCTCGTTAATCAGGTCGGAGGCCAATACAGTATGTGCTTCTTCCACAGCATCGGCGGTGGTCAGATAGTTATCCTCGCCTGTATTGATAATAACTCCAGCGAAGCCATTGATCACACGGCTCATATATTGATCCACCAAAGTACGTTGCATATTGATGTCACGGAAGAGGATGCCATACAAAGCATCGTTGAGCATTACATCCAGACCTTCCAAAGCCCCCATTACGGCGATTTCCGGCATACAAAGGCCGGAGCAATAGTTGCACAAGCGAATGTAACGACCCACTTCCTCGCCCACTTCATCCAAAGCTTTGCGCATAATGCGGAAATTCTCCTGGGTGGCAAATGTACCGCCAAAACCTTCTGTTGTGGCACCGAAAGGCACATAGTCCAAAAGGCTCTGTCCGGTAGTACGAATCACAGCCACGATGTCGGCACCTTGGCGTGCGGCAGCTTGAGCCTGCACCACATCTTCGTATATATTACCGGTGGCCACAATCACATACAAGTAAGGCTTCTGCCCTTCTCCTATTGTGCGCAAGTATTCCTCGCGTCTTTTTCTTCTTGACAAAATACATTTCATACCCTCGGCAATCGGGCCGGCCATTACTTCAGCTACCTTCTCAGGACTGAGTGGCTTCATGTGGGTCAAATCGATTTTACCGGCTTCCACAGCCTCGGCAACTTGTTGAGGTGTCAGACCGGTTTCAGCTATTGCATTGGCAATATAAAACAGAGCGCCATCTTGTAGTACTTGTTTGTCTTTCAGAGAATCCACCAAAATATTTGGCAGAGGTACTCCATTGGCATCCACGCCATCAATACCTATCAAACGGCATAACGTGCGTTCCACGGCTACTGTGGTATATTGGCTGACGAATTTCTGAACTTCGTCGGCAATATCATGCGCCGTGTTACGTGCATACTCGACTTTAGCGAAGTCGATACCTACTTTACTTATGTTCATCCCTTATCTAAAAATAACTTACATTCTTCTATCAATTCGGCATCTATACCCATTATCTCGGCTATTCTGATGGCTTCGTGAGGCACTTGCCCGTCTGTGTCTTCTTCCAGCGAATAGTCTATGCAGCAGTTCAGGTTATTGACCTCCAAAGGCAGACTGACACGCTCTTCCACAAAACCACGAACTCTCCAGCAGCAAATGTCATCGGATTTAATACCACTGTAATGCGTGCTCACGATAGCTCTTACCTTGTGTTTGGCCAATAAAGTAATCAAGCCGTTCACAATGCCAAGCCCTTCTGTGGGATTTGTAGTTCGTGCCGGTTCGTCTATCATCGCCAAAATACACTTGCCCGTTCGCATGGTTTTCACCAAATAATCCAAGCATTTCATTTCTGCACCGAAACTGGACAACCCAGAATGTATATTCTGAGCATCACCAATAGACAAGATAATCTCATCCACAGGTACCAAAACAGCACGCTGAGCTGGTACATAAAAACCATATTGCGCCAATGTTTGAATGAGTGCAATGGTTTTCAGCAGAACGCTCTTGCCAGACATGTTAGCTCCGGTGATTAAGGCTGGCTTATTCGCAAAGCGAATAGATACTGGCTGAAATATATCCCCCTTTACTCTCAGTAGCGATGCCACCTCCGGATGAATCATGCTCTCTATATGCGTGGTACCCTCCGAAATGATTTCGGGGCGAACCCAACGCATCTTCATGGCCAACTTGGCTTTGGCCAGATACATATCATCCAATGCCAGATTTATTTGAGCCTCTGTAAGGGCTGCTTGATACGGATATAGTTTCTTGACTATTTTTTCGCGTACAATATCCTCACGTTCATTGCAAGCAATAGCCAATTTTTCTCGCTCTTCATCATCCGAAGCCTCTTTGAATAGCTTTCTAAGCCCTCCCAGAAGTTCATCATAACTATCCGGAATATAGAATGAAGGAAGACGTGCACCCTCCGGATCTAAAATATCCAACATCGCAGACAAATCCGGCAACGGAAGCAAATCCAAATACGCCTCCAGCATCAACTCTCTTACTCGCTCGTTGATTAATGCCAACCCCTTCAACTCGAAAAGGTCTATGTCTGTCATTCCTTTTCCCTGAGCATTCAATTGCCGGATAGAGCCTTGAATATCATTTAGATACGAAAGCGAAACCAACAATTCTGTCATGGGTCTATGCAAACTTTCGTCACACAGATATATGATATATTGCTGCACACGGTCAAAAGTTGCATTGAGGTCTTCCTTCTTACTCATCCATGAGCTATCCAACAGCATACGATGCCCCACAGACGAACAAAACTCCATCTGCTCCACAACGTATCTCAAACCATCAATACGAACTATCTCATTACGCAGTGTATGCATTCCTCAGTTCTCTTACATTATAAACAGGCACTTGCAGACCCTCTTGCAGCTTGTTTTTCAGCATATCGGAATCCAATCTGTATCCCGAAGGAGCCATCGGATTGATAGTAATGGCCACCAGCCGAGTACTGAATAAAGTCTGTACCCTTTTGCCGGAATCCACAAAACTTCTATAGGTTTTGTAATCGGCAAATACACGTGTAAAATCACGCACAATCAATGTTTCTAAATCCGGCATCACACGGAGTCGCTGTAGCAAGCTATCTCCCACCACTCCGGAAACATACAGAGCAGTAGCGGAATTGAGCCATTCGGTTTCTTTCCATGCTTCGACCGATAGGGCTGAAGCAAAACCCGGATTAGCCCATGTCCCACACTTCATTACTCGCATACCTTGCTCTACATCCATCAGTTCGGTCTTTCTACCCTCATCCTTCCAAGAGGGGAGTTGGATTAAATCGTAGAGATAGCGAGTATGGCGAATCAATTCGGTCATATTGGTCGAATAGGCAGCCCCTGTGGCTAAGACCATCCCTTCTGTAACCGAGGGAGAGGCCGGGCACAATCGCGACAAAGCACCATCCACAATGGTCAAATCCACATCATACCGACGCATGGCAGCTATCATTTTCTGCAATCCACCGGTTGTGGACGGACCAGAGAGTAAGACTTTACCCAACCCATGGGATTGAGCCAAAATCAATCGTCCCAATGCGGTTCGCTCTGGGCCTACATCATAAACTTCTGCCGGCAATCGCTTTTGCCGGTAATGAGTTTCGGAGGTCACAAACTTCATTCCTTCCGGAATCAGTACTTCGGGTTTCTCCGTTTGTGTCACACGGTCAGTCTTCTCACCATCTACCCCGATGGTGGTCAGACAGATATGTTTGGATTGGTCGGCAATGCGACCGATAATATAATTGAGAGTTTCTGTTTTGCCGGTATTTTTTGCCGTTCCCACTATGGAAACGCTTTTCAGCTTGAGCAAATTTTCTATAAATGGCATAATGAACAATCTCAACAAAAAAGATGCCGGAGTGGAGTCCGAAAACTCCATAACTCCACTCACGGGCATGCTAATTATTTAGTGTTTCCATCACAACGCTTAACCCTTATGGTTGCGTTCCTTACGTGCCAGATGGTTCGGCTCCAGAGCCAAACGCTCGCCACTCAATAGCGATGCTACACCTTCTTTACGTTGGCGTTCGCATTCGGGGCAATGGCACTCTTCCTTATAATTGGTAGGCTCGGTATAGGTGGTCAGCACACCTTCATAGTTACGCAGCACCACACGATTGGGAGCTTGAGATACCACATAATTGGGCATCACAGGGATTTTGCCACCACCACCCGGAGCATCCACCACAAAAGTGGGAACAGCATAACCGGACGTATGCCCCCTGAGGTTTTCGATGATTTCGATACCCTTAGATACCGGAGTGCGGAAATGACTGATACCACGAGAAAGGTCGCATACATAAATATAGTACGGACGAATTCGCATCTTAACCAAAAGGTGCACCAATTGCTTCATGACATAAGTACAGTCATTGATACCGCGCAGCAATACAGACTGGTTACCCAAAGGCACACCGGCATTAGCCAAGCGTTCGCATGCTGTTTTGGACTCAATGGTCACTTCATTCGGGTGATTGAAATGTGTATTCAGCCATACCGGGTGATATTTCTGAATCATAGCAACCAATTCCGGAGTAATACGCTGGGGCAAAACCACCGGAGTACGGCTACCGATACGGATAATCTCTACGTGAGGGATGGCACGCAAACGCTGAAAAATGTATTCCAACGTGCTGTCGGGCACTAACAGCGCATCACCACCGGAGAGCAATACATCGCGTACCTGCGGAGTGCGAGCAATGTATTCGATGGCTGCATCAATCCTTTCGCGAGGAGAAGAAGAGTCTTTCTGACCGGCAAAACGTCTGCGAGTGCAGTGGCGGCAATACATTGAGCACATATCTGTAATCAGGAAAAGCACTCGATCCGGATAGCGGTGTGTGAGTCCCGGAATAGGTGAGTCTTCATCCTCGCTCAGCGGATCCAACTGGTCTTCTTCCGAAATAATCAACTCATTGGCCATGGGCACAGATTGTTTGCGCACAGGGTCATGGGGGGCATTCGGATCAATCAGACTCAAATAATATGGAGTGATAGCCATACGCAAAGTCTTGAGCGATTCGCGTACACCTTCTTCTTCTTCGGGGGTTAGTTTAACGTATTTTTTTAGCTCGTCTAAGGTCTCGATTCGATTACGCACTTGCCAATGCCAATCGTTCCA
>CAMFNC010000191.1 GCA_945965245.1 uncultured Porphyromonas sp.
GTATTATTCTCTATATTAAACAACCATAAAAAAGGTATCTTTGTTGTCATCATAAACACTATTACTATTAATAAATCAATCATATGAAATGGATCAGACCCAACAATGACACTTCTAATTTCGATGACCGCCGTGGTCGCATCTCCAAAGGAGGAGCCATCGGAGGCATCGGTGGTATTGTGGTGGTGCTCTTGGCACTCTTTCTGGGCAAAGACCCCGGCAGTCTAAGCAATATCGTGAATTCCGTGACGGGAGCAGCCGGCGGCACACAGCAGGAAATGGTGGACGAGAGCCGCATGCACGAACATGAAGACTGGAAAAACCTTACGCTCAACGTCTTCAACAGTTGCAATGATGTATGGAGCGAGATTTTCCAAAACGAACTGGGCAGGACTTACAATAAGCCCACGCTGGTGGTCTATACAGACCGAACCCAATCCGGATGCGGAGGTGCGGATGCTCAGATGGGGCCATTCTACTGTTCGGCAGACCGCAAAGTGTATATGGATATGTCGTTTTTCCAAGTTCTGAACGAGCGGTTCCGAGCTTCCGGCGATTTGGCCATGGCCTATGTGACCGCACACGAAATGGGGCATCACGTGCAGTATGAACTGGGCGTGCTGGAGCAATTCCACGCCATGCGCGGTCAAATCAGCGAAACTGAATACAACGAAATGAGCGTGCGCGTAGAGCTACAAGCCGATTTCTATGCCGGACTCTGGGCGCACTATGCCAATAAAATGGGCATTATCCAATTGGAAGAGGGTGATCTCGAAGATGCTCTTACGGCAGCTAATGCCATTGGTGATGATACACTGCAAAAGGCGGCAGGACGAGCCGTGGTGCCCGATTCCTTTACCCACGGTACATCCGAACAGCGCATGCGCTGGTTCAAGAAAGGCTATCTCTACGGCCGTTTCGGTGATGGCGACACGTTCAATGCCCGCTCACTCTAAGTTTGCATGGCGAAAGCCGAAGTCTTTACACATGGAAAAAGGGTGTGTCCATTATTAGACACACCCTTCATTTTTATTTACGATTCTAAAGCCGAGCAAGAAGAAGAGGCTTAGAATTTGCCTTCGTTCTTCAGGATTTCGGCCAATACGTTCAGCATTTCTTCACCGTGGAGGTCACGCTTAACCACTTTACCATCAGGACCGAAGAGGATGATTTGAGGAATACCGGCAATACCATAAAGGTCGGTGGCTTGTACGTCTGCATCTTTGGCATTGAAAATTTGCGGCCAAGTAACGTTCAGTTCTTTAACGGCTTTGAGGTGAGCCTCCATTTCGTCCCACACGGTAGCACCTACCACTTGCAGACCGTTATCTTTGTAAGTATTGTAAGCCTTGGCCACATTGGGGATTTCACGACGGCAAGGACCACACCAAGAAGCCCAGAAATCCACCAAGGTATAGTGACCGTTGCCCACATATTGGCTCAATTTGACTGGTTCGTTGGCATCGTTTACGCCATCGAAGTCACGGAATGCGGCTCCGGCTTGCGTGGCCATCAGGTTTTCGGTACGACCGATTTCCTTAGCCACGATTTTGCTATTCAAAACCTTTTCGCCGGCTTTGCCTTTGTATTCGGCAAACTTTTCGGCGGTCAGACCTTCTTGATTGAGTAAGTTTCTGAACATCATGGCTCCCAAAGCATCATTGGAGTGAGCGTTGAATACATCTTCCACCGTCTTGTTGAATTTGGGCTCGAATACAGCCCAAGCAGAATCAATTTTGGCATACAGTACATCCTGAGCTGTCACAGTATCCTTTTTCAGCGGTTCATATACGGCATTCCATTCATCGGTCAGCGTATTTTCAGCTTGTTTATACTTGCCATAGTCATCATTCAAGGCCGTGCCAGAAGCTGCATCGTCTGCCATGTTTACGGCAATGGTACCTGCTTCCAAAAATACAGGTGTCTGATAGGTCTCAGGAACCAGAAGCGTAACCAAGTCAATGGAATCCACAGGTGTTCCGGTAAAAGTGAAGATGTTATTGGCCACGGTGGTGCTGTCGATAGCCGTACGACCATTGTACATATACACCACTTTACCATTCATGTCCACGCTGTCGGGGAATGTTCCATTGATGGTATAGGTGGGGGTAGTGGGCTTACAAGAAACCAAACCCAGCAGCATCAGAGCGGATGCTGCGATTACAGATTGTTTGAATTGCATAATGTTTTTATTTAGGATATAAATTACGGCACGAAGTTAGAAATAAAACTTTAATTCAGTCATTTCGAGAAGGTTTACCTTTTTAACTTGTGTCAAAAAACAAACATCCCTCCGGTGTTTTTTATGCATCGGAGGGATGTTTTTATGATTAATGAGCATTGCTATGCTTTCTTGTTCTCTTGACGAATAAGCATATTATAGGCAATCGGAGCAGCCACAAAGAGTGTGCAGAATGTACCGATGATGATACCCAACAAGATGGCGAAAGTAAAGCTACGCAACGTGGCACCACCCAGGATGAAGATGATAATCATAACCAAGAATGTGGTGAATGACGTATTCAATGTACGTACCAAAGTAACGTTCATCGAATCGTTGAAGAGTGTAAACTTATCGCGTGTGGGATAAGCCTTCATGGACTCGCGGATACGGTCGAACACAATCACCACGTCATTGATGGCATAACCGATGATGGCCAGCAAAGCTGCCACAAAGTTCTGATCCACTTCCATCGTAAACGGCATCACCTTCCAGAGGATGGTATAGAGCGCAATGATGGAGAATGTGGTCACAGCCACGGAAGAAAAAGCACCCACAGAGAACGAGATGTTGCTGAATCGGAGCAGGATATACAAGGCCATGAAAATTAAAGCCAGAAATACCGCAATGAAAGCACCGCGGCGAATGTCGCTGGACATACTGGGACTTACCTTCTGAGAGCTTACAATGCCGGTATCCACAAACTGTTCATAAGAAGGAGTGGCAGCATAGAAGCCTTTCACATTGTCATAAATTATGTGGCTCAATTCCTCTTCCACTTCGGGGCCTTCGTCTTTGATTTTGTAGTTTGTGGCCACACGTACCTGATTACCTTCTGTACCGATGGTGGTTACCACCAGTTTGCCTTCCAGCGGAGCGGTCAGCGCATCGCGCACGGATGCATTGTCCACCTGTTTGTCGAAAGCAAGGATATAGTTGCGACCGCCGGAGAATTCGATACCCTGGTTCAGACCCACGGTAAACATGGCTACGATACCCAACACGATAATGATGCCGGGGATAATCAAGCCCAATTTGCGCTTGCCAAGAATATTAAACTTCGGATCCACTAGAATATTTTTGCTAAATCCGGTGCGATAGGTCACATTGTTCATCATACCTTTCTTTTCCATCCATTCGAATACGATACGGGTCAGGAATACGGCAGTGATGAAAGAAGATACCAGACCGATAATCAATGTGGTGGCAAAACCGCGAATTGTGCCGGTACCGAAGAAGAAGAGCACCACGCCTGTGATGATGGTGGTGAGGTTGGAGTCGAAGATGGCACTGAAAGCATTACCGTAACCGTCGGCAATGGCACGGTTCATGCTCTTGCCGGCGCGGATTTCTTCGCGGATACGTTCGAAAATCAACACGTTGGCATCCACTGCCATACCCAGCGTAAGCACCATACCGGCAATACCGGATAGTGTGAGCACGGCATGGAAAGAGGCCAGGATACCCAGCGTGAAGAATGAGTTCACGATGAGAGCCAGATTGGCCACCATACCGGCCTTGAAGCCGTAGAAGAGACACATATAAGCCATCAAGAGAACGAGAGCGAGGATAAACGAAATGAAACCACTGCGGATAGATTGCTGTCCGAGGGTCGGACCCACCACGTTTTCCTGTTCGATTACGATAGATGTTTCCATCTTACCGGAGTTCAATACGTTGGCCAAGTCGCCGGACTCTTCGATAGAGAAGCGACCGGAGATTTGAGAATTACCGCCGGTAATTTCGTTAGAGACATTGGGAGCAGAATAAACCACGCCATCCAAAACGATGGCCAAAGCACGGTTGATATTGTCCTTGGTCAGTCGTGCCCATTTGCGTGAGCCTTCTTCGTTCATGGTCATGCTCACCACCGGTTCGGACTTACCGAAGTTATTGATGATTTCGCTTTTGGACGAAGTGACCACATCACCACTCAAGTCGGGTTCGCCACTGCGATTGGTGCGTATGGCATACAACTCGTAGTTATCTGTCAGTTTGTTGGTCTCGTAATTCTGCATCGGCTTGGCACCCCACATCAGCGTCAGGTCTTCGCGCATCAACTTCATTTCCTTGGCCACCTTGAGCAGCGAGTCAATGCGGTTCATATTGGCACGCGGAGCCATACCCACCACGGCACCTCCGCCGTTATACGGAGTCAGCAGGCTGAAGAGCACATTGGCATCGGCAATCTGTTTCTTTTTGGCGGCAGCCACGGCTTCGGCGCGCTGTGCGCTATCCAGTCCGGTGGTATCCACCTGCACGGGATTTTGCATTTCGCTCAGTCGTGTGTTCACATTCTTGAGGTCTTCCTGCACTTCTTCGAACTTATAGGTGCGCCAGAATTGCAGGTTGGCACTGCGTTGCAGCAGCTCGCGCACGCGTTCGGGGTCTTTTACCCCCGGCAGTTCCACCAAGATGCGTCCCTGACCCTCCAATCTTTGCAAGTTCGGAGCCACCACACCGAAGCGGTCGATACGTGTGCTAAGCACGTTAAACGAAGCATCCACGGCACTGTTATACTTTTCCTTGAGCATGTCCACCACCTGAGCATCGGTGGTCTTGGCATTGATTTGGTCGCGCAGGTCGCCCGAACCGAAAAGTACAGTCAGCTTGCCGTTTGGATTGAGTTTGGCATATTGCTTCACAAACTCATCGATGTAGTTTTCTTGAGCCTTACTGGCGGAGGTGAGTTCCAACGCCTTCATGAAATTGGGGTCTTCACTTTTGTTGGCCAAATTGCGCAGCAAGTCTGCCGCATTCAATTTCAATACCACATTCATACCCCCTTTGAGGTCGAGGCCGAGTCCAATCTGCTGATTACGAGCTTCTTTGAGTGTAAATCCCATCCATACCTTTTCGTTGGCCATCGAATCGAGATAAGCCAAGCCGGCCTGCTCGCCCATGGCGGCAGCCTTCTTTTCGTAACCACGAGTCACGAAAGAGAATGAAAGGTAGAACGCGCAGATGACAGCCAGAGCTGTTGCGATAAAAATCACAAATCCTTTGTTTTGCATCTTAGTTCTGTATTTATTTTGTTATTCAGATTTTCGGGTACAATATATAAATGTGCGCAAATTTAGCTAAAAAAATCGTTATACTTTCCACCACGCTTATGCCTAAGCCTTATTATGGGACATATTGTCCGAGCCGAGACTATAAATTTACCCGCATCATATATATAATAGCTATCGAAC
>CAMFNC010000192.1 GCA_945965245.1 uncultured Porphyromonas sp.
TCCAAATTGGCTTGGCTCAATAAATCAGACTGCGCAAAAACAACGGCGGCCTTGTCATCTGCCACGATTTGCCCTTCGTGCATTACCAATACACGCTCTGCCCAGCGGTAAGCCAAATTCATGTCATGCGTGGAGATTATGATGGTTTTACCTTGGTTGTGCAACTCGTCGAGCAGTTGCACAACTTTATTGGTATAATATCTATCCAAATTCGATGTGGGTTCGTCTAAAATGATAATTTCGGGATCCGTGGCAATAATAGCTGCTATGGCTACCCATTTTTTGCGCCCTTCACTCAACTTATGCGGAGGGAAATGCTTCACATCCTGCAACTCAAAATCACACAACACCTTTTCCACACGCTCGGACAACTCCTTGCCTTTGAAACCTATATTTTTCAGCCCATACGCCACTTCATCATAAACCGATGGCGTAAAAAGCTGATAGTTCGAATTTTGGAATACCAGCGAAACAATTCTGCGTATGGTGCGCATATCTTTTTTGCCATTGCCCATACGGACACCACGCAAACAGTACTCTCCGGTTTCGTGTTTTAAGATCCCGTTCAGAAGCAGAAAAAGCGTTGATTTGCCGGTACCATTTTCACCCAAGAGGGCAATTCGCTCACCGGCATGCAGTATCAAATCAATCTGCTTGAGGATAAGTTTATCGGCCTCATAAGCAAAGCTTATATTACGAAGCGAAAGCACCGCTTCTCCCCAAATAGAAGCCTCCGAGGTAGAAGCATCATCCGGCCCATCTTCATAGCCTCGTGAAACCAATCCGTCATACAGATGATTGGCCTCATGCTGTGTCAGAAGCAAAGTCTGAGCCAAAAGCAACCCCGTGTCTTTTACCTTGGCTCGAGAACCCACATATCCCAATCGTGCCACCTGTGCAGTGGAAATATGGCGAATGGTTTCTTCCAATACAAAGATGTAACGGTAGGTCAGTTCAAATAAATCTATTAGCAGCCGAGGAATGCGCAAGGCTCTTAACTCGGCACACAATTGATAAATGGGAGTTAGTTGTGTAAAGAGCAGCATAGCTCCCACAGCATCGACACAGCGCAGTGTAACACGCACAAAAGCATTCACACCACGGGCATCTATACCCCAATTGCCCCACTGTCTATAAGATTCGGCAGACGCACGATTAAACAAAAGAGGCAGACACCCCATAATGATAAAGAGAAATATTATGCCGAGACGCACGGTCAGACTTTTGCAGCTCTCCCGTTCGAAACCAAATAAAGCCGCATATATTCCCAGCCCCATCAACAGCAGTACGCCCAAACGGCTAATCAGCAATGCTGCCACGAGCAACATTACCGGAATAATCAGATGCAATTTATACTTATGCGCCCAAACTTCTGACTTCATGGTTCAAAGTATCGTTCAGCTATTGGATGGTGCCAATAACCCGACGTTTATCTTCCCCCGCTATCGATTGGCATTCTTTTGCTTCTTCAGCAATCGGAATGCCCATGCAAAAAGAGCTATTCCGATGGCTACCTGTAAAACAAACAACCACGGTTCGGCTGCCTCGGAAGGTTCAAATCCCTGCCAAAAAGGATGAGGGATATAATCCGGATTGACAGTTTGAATTAATTCTCCGGCTTTATCATCCGTTCCATCGCCCAGCTCCATTACATTACCCAAGAGAGGAAGCAAAAGGAATATCAATCCGCATACTGCCAAAAACCAGATATGCCATTTCGGTTGTGAATTATTTTTCATTTCTGCATTTCTTTTTGGAGTGTGAATAACTTCAGCCCGACACCCTGAGCTTTGAGTACCTTGACCACCAATACCGTGATAACTCCCTCAAGCAACGCCAAAGGTACCTGGGTAATGGCAAAAACAGAAAGGAACTTGATGGCAGCCCCCCAAATACCCACAGAGGGATCTGGAAATACAATGGCCAATTGAAACGATGTGGCGATATAGGTGGCCATGGTGCCACAGAACGTGGCCAAAAATAGAGTCAAAATCTCCGGACAGCGCAAACGAGGTAGTAATTTGAGCAATCCGAACGCCACAAACGGACCCGCCACAGAAAGCGAGAATACATTTGCCCCTAATGTGCTGATGCCTCCGTGAGCCAATAGCAAGGCTTGAAATAGCAACACGATGACACCAATCAGCGGCATGGCCCACGGCCCAACCAAGACGGTGCCGAGAGTGGTACCGGTCAAATGCGAGCTACTGCCCGTTACCGAAGGCAGTTTGAGAGCCGACAAGATAAAAACAAAAGCGGCAGAAAGAGCTATCAACACTTTGAGTTTGGGATTTTGCTCCACCCGTTTGCGCAAGAAACGATAACTCAAAATCACAAATGGCAAGGCTATGGCATACCAGATACCACACCACTGCATGGGCAGAAAGCCCTCCATAATGTGCATGGCAAAAGCCGGCTGTGCTGTTACCAATAGCACAATCACCACAAAAGCAAGCAACTTATTTTTTTTATTGTACAGCATAGTATAGGGTTGTAATTACAGATTTACTCTTTCGGCTCTGCGCATATGCTCAATCCAAATTTGACGAATCGGCTCATAATCAGCCAATCCCAAAAGATGACAATTATCTTCACGGTCAATTCGATAGCCCTTGCGAAGCAACTGTACCATCCAGCTTTGGTTTTCATCCGCTTCATCAGGTTCTGCTACTCCTGCCAAATCATTTTGAGCATGATCGCCGGCCACCGACATCAATGGTGCCAGATTAATCACTGACCCAGGCTCCAGATGCTCATCCAGATAATCACTCACATAATCAAACAGCATGGATTCATAATCCACAGTACCAATCACTATCTTGGGATTACGAGTTTGCAAATAGCGATTCAAACTGTAATAGCGTTTATTGGCTTCGGGATAAGCGGCCGTATGATTACCATGCCCCATAAGCACCAAAGCTTCTCCTCTATCCAAACATTCAGAGAAAATATCCAAAAGTGCATCCCCCACGGCATCGCGATCGGCATCATCCCATAGGAGCGGACGCCCCAAACAAACCGTTACCTCGGGAAACTCTTTCAGAAAATCAGGTATATACCGCTCCGTCAGCGAAGAGTATTCCAGACCGGGAATAACATGAAGCGACTGCACCACAATACGCTTATAGCCCACATGCCCCAAAGCCTTGAGCCATACATCGGGTGCATGGTAAACCTCACCGGACTTTTCCGCCCAACGCTTCATACATATTTTGGACGTAAAAGACATAAAAAGATCGCTTTGCGGAAAAGCTCTCATAAAAGTATCTCGCAAAGAAGCAAATGTGCGATGCGGACCCGTATGTGTGCTACCGAAAGTGACCAACAAAATAGCGTCTTCACTCTTCTTTTGCAACCCGATAGAGGCGATTACCTCATTTATTTGGTTCATTCTAATAAAAAATTATACAAACAAAGATAAGTTTTTCGTCTGTCGTTACCTAAAAAAACAACTCCAAGTTTCAATTACCCCTCTTTTTGTCCGGATTGGCGCAGCTGCTCCTTAGTACTGAGCATACCGCAGGCAGCACTGATATCCTCGCCACGGGAGGCACGGATGGTAGCCGTAAACCCTTTTTGCTCCAACCATGTGCGAAATTGCTCCATTTTCTCATCACTTACAGGACTGAAATTGATATTGGGAATGCGGTGAAAACGAATCAGATTAACTCGGCAAGGGATACCGCGTAAAAGTCGAGCCAAAGCTGCGACATGAGCTGCACTGTCATTCATACCTTGGAAAACGATGTACTCGAACGAGACTCTGCGCTGTCCGCCGAAATCCACACGGCGAATCAGTTCCAAAACATCTGCCAGAGGCATGGCATGCTCCACTGGCATGATTTCGGCACGTTCGGCAGGGATGGGATTATGCAGACTGACCGCCAGATGGCATTTGGTTTCCACCAGGAAACGTTCCAATCCCTTCCGCACACCAATAGTGGAAAGCGTTATGCGCTTAGGACTCCAAGCCATGCCCCAAGAAGCCGTCAATATGTCTATGCTGCGCAATACTTCGTCCACGTTGTCGAGCGGTTCGCCCATGCCCATATACACAATATTGGTCAGTCTGTCGGCTTCATTCACGGAGAGTATCTGATTTACAATTTCCGCAGCTGTCAGATTACCTCGCCAACCTTGTTTGCCGGTCTGACAGAAAAGGCAATTCATCTTACATCCGATTTGAGATGAAATACACAGTGTGGCACGCTCCTCCTCGGGTATCATTACCGCCTCTATCCATCCCGCATTGCCCTGCACATCGCACACCTCAAAAAGATATTTACGTGTGCCATCGGCAGATGTTTGCACACGTACCGGCGGCGTCCTGCCCACACAATAGTTTTCGCCGAGAAGCGCGCGTGCTTTTTGTGACAGATTGGTCATGGCATCAATAGATGTAACCTTATGTACATAAAGCCACTGCGCCATCTGCTTACCGGCAAAGCGTGGCAGCCCCATTTGTACTGCCAAATCGGTGAGTTCGGCTAAAGTTTTTCCCAAAAGCAGGGTCTTATTTTCTTGCATTTCTCGAATAATCGGTTTAAGCCACAAAATTACGGGTTTTCTCTGGACATAATTAATTATTGCCGCCCTATAAAAGTTTTGCCGCATGGCTAAAAAAACTGCGCCACATCTCATTAAGAAGATGTGACGCAGCCAACACATTAACAACAATCTAAGAGCCGAAAGCCGGACTCGAACCGGCGACCTATTCATTACGAATGAATTGCTCTACCAACTGAGCTATTTCGGCAGCTTTTGCCTCTCTCCAAGACGTACTGCCTGGAAAAACAGCGCAAAGATATGAAATTATTTAATATCCCCCAGCAGTTCGTCCATAAACTTATTCAAATCGCTGTTCAAGCCTTTGAGCAGAGGTTCATCCAAAAGGATAATATCATCATCCAAAAACAGCAACTGTTCCAGACTATTCATCCCATCATCCACCAATTCCACGGATAGTGGTTTGACAAAAAGTTCGTTTTCCCAGAATCCCTTTTGCTCCAACAAACTAACGGTTTCACGCACCAACTGAATCAACGCTTTTTTGTCCGGATTCTGTCCATCTGCCCATGCAAACAGTGTGCATTGCGCCAAAAGGTTATCATTATCATTATACAAGTTCACATCACCACGCTCCACATCCACCTGCACAAACAGATCATGCAGCGGCATCGGATTGTGGCCTTCGGCCGGGTTAATTAGCTGTTGAAACAGATTTCGCAGCAGCGAACGTTCTTTCTCGTAAATCATCGTATTGGGGGTATAAAGTAATTTGACGAAGCATTATGCAATTTACGTTCTATTTTCGTGATAACTGCTCTAAAGCCTGACGAATAGTGGCAATGCGCAATTCGGCATCTGCCTCTTTCTTGCGTTCCAGAGCCAACACCTTTTCAGGAGCATTCTTCACAAAGCCTTCATTGCTCAGTTTCTTACGTACAGAACAGAGAAATTTCTCTTGATATGCCAAATCGGCTTGCAACTTGGCGGTCTCTTCCTCCACATTGATGTGGCTACCAATGGGAATACCAAATTCGCGCACACCAACCATAAAGATAAAATCACCATCGGTCTTTGTTTCCACACGTCGGAGGTTATCCAGATTACCCATCTTTATGAGTAATCCATCCAATCCATCTGGATAACCGGCCGGCAATTTCAATTGAAGAGGTTCTTTAGGTGAAATATTCTTGGCAGCACGCACATTGCGGATGCCGGTAATCACTTCCTGCACTTCGGCAAACTGCTTCATAAAACCTTCATCCACCGGCTTGGCAGCAATAAGCAGACGATACATGATGGATTCTCCATCTTGACGCGGAGCAATGTTTTGCCACAATTCTTCAGTAATAAACGGCATAAACGGATGCAAAAGCGTCAGTAACTCTTCGAAAAACACCAGTGCCTCTTTCATGGTCTCGGCATCGACAGGCGAGCCGTATGCAGGCTTGATAATTTCCAAATACCACGCAGAGAAGTCGTCCCAAAAGAGTTTATAC
>CAMFNC010000193.1 GCA_945965245.1 uncultured Porphyromonas sp.
GTCCCTCTCCGACAAGCACTTGATGCACACCCCATTTTTGTTAAGATATAAGCTAAAATGCATAAAATATCAATTTGTATCGCTAACTTTAAGGTCGGTGGAAATATAACGACACCTTCAAAACCTCAGTTACAATAATAAGACAAAGCACTATGGAGAGCATTCCATTTTCAGAAAAAGACCTCGCTCAATTAGAAGAACATGGCATTGGCATAGAAGAAGCACTACAGCAAGTGAACGCCATCCGAGAGGGTTTTCCCTATCCGGATGTCATATCGTCGGCTTCTCTGGAACGAGGCATCATCCGAATAGAGCCCTCCGAACAAAAAGAATATCTGGACATTTGGGAGCAACATTTGGCCTCCTGCCCGAAAACTATCTACAAAATGGTGCCAGCATCGGGAGCTGCTTCACGCATGTTCAAAGACTTGATTTCTTTTGCAAAAGCTGAATACAACGAACCACAGACAGAGGCAGAAAAGACTTTCTTTGAGCATATTGACGATTTCGCATTTTCAGAACGGCTCAACGAGGCCTGCTTGCGCAACGAATGGAAATCGCTTGGCAAACTGATTGCTGCCGGAAAGTACAAAACCATTACGGAAAATCTGATTGAACCAAAAGGCATGAATTATGGCAACCTGCCCAAAGGCCTGCTTTTATTTCACACCTATCCCGACTTCAAAATAACCGCTGCCGAAGAACATCTATCGGAAGGTGCACTATATACCAGACAGGCCAATGGCTCTGTAAACATTCATTTTACGGTTTCTCCGGAGCACAAACAGGCTTTCCGCGCCTTAATTGAGCAACGCGTTCCTCTCTTCAAAGATTACTATGGTCTGAACTTCAATGTAACGTATAGTGTACAGAAGCCCGAAACGGATACTCTGGCTCTGACGGAGGAAAACGAATTATTCAGAAAAGAAGACGGCACCCTACTCTTCCGCCCCGGTGGACACGGTGCTCTGATTTCCAATCTGGGCGAGCTGCCCGATGCCGATGTAGTATTCATCAAAAACATTGATAATGTGGAGCCGGATTACTACAAGGCACACACCATTATATACAAGAAATTACTGGGAGGTGTATTGGTGGAGGCTCGCAGAGAGTCCTTCCGATACCTCAAGCAATTGGAAAGCGACCACGTTTCGCACTCCGATTTGGAGAAGATGGCAGATTTTTTGGCCAATGTTTTCGAAATTCGCCACCCCGAACAAAAATCCCTTTCCGATGCTGAATTGAAAACATTCGTAAAAGCATATCTCAATCGCCCGATACGTGTATGCGGTATGGTGAGAAACGAGGGCGAGCCGGGTGGTGGTCCATTCATCGTTCGTGAGACAGACGGAACCACCTCTTTACAAATATTGGAGAGTTCACAGTTTGACCTCAGTCGGGAAGATCAAAAAGCCCTGTTTGAAAACGGCCGCTTTTTCAATCCCGTGGATTTGGTTTGCAGCATCGTAAACTACAAGGGCGAACCTTTTGACCTCAAACAGTTTGTCAATTCCAAGACCGCTTTCATTGCATACAAAAGCAGTGGAGGCAGAAATCTGAAAGCAATGGAACGTCCGGGACTGTGGAACGGAGCCATGCACTACTGGAATACCATCTTCGTGGAAGTACCGATACAGACATTCAACCCCGTTAAAACCGTTAATGACCTATTGCGTCCACAACATCAACTGGGACTAAAGAAATAAATAACATTATATATTAACCCAATACATATTCAACAAAAAAATGGATATTCAATCTCGTTTATCGGCTCTGCGTACAGCCATGAGCCGTCATCAAATTGATGCGTTTATTATCCCTTCTATGGATGCTCACCTGAGCGAATACACACCTCAACGCTGGAAAGGCCGTGGCTGGATTAGCGGCTTCAACGGGTCGGCTGGAACCGTGGTGGTTACGGCAGAAAAAGCCGGTCTGTGGACAGATTCACGCTATTTCCTCCAAGCCGGTGAACAGCTGAAAGGCAGCACCATTGAATTATATAAAGAGGCTGTACCCGGTGTCCCCACCATCGAAGAGTTTCTGACCGCAGAGCTGGCAGAAGGCAAAACCGTGGCCTGCGATGGTGCATGTTATGCTCATGCTCAAGCTGCTGGTATGGCTAATACTCTGGATAACTTCGGCATCAAGTTCCGCACAGACATTGACCTGCTGGATGAAGTTTGGGAAGACCGTCCCGCAGTACCTGCCGGCAAACTATTCGAGCAGTCTGCCGAATATGCCGGTTACACCGCCAAAGAAAAAATCGGCATCATCAACGCAGAATTGAAAAAACGTGGTGCCGATGCCGTGATTATCACCATGATGGATGAATTGGCTTGGGCATTCAATGTGCGAGGCTACGACGTAGAATTTAATCCCGTGGGTGTGGCATACGGTTTTATCTCGGAAAAAGAGTCGGTGCTCTTTGTGAAACCCGAAAAGGTGGACGATAAATTCCGCGCCGGGATGGAGGAACAAGGTATCACCATCCGCGCTTACGAAGACATATTGGCATATATTGCCGCTCTACCCAAATCGCAAAAACTCTTTGTGGATGCCAAAAGAATCTCAGAACGTCTATATGCAGCCATACCCGAAGAATGCAAAATCATAGAAGGTGTATCTATTATCACCATGCTCAAGGCCGTGAAAAACGACACCGAACTGAACGGTGTGCGTACTGCCATGATCAGAGACGGTGTATCGCTGACCCGTTTTCTAATTTGGTTGGAAAAGACCTTGGAAGACGGCAACCATCCCACCGAATACGAAATCGGCAAGGTGCTCACAGAATATCGTGCCAAGGGAGACAAATTTTATGGTGACAGCTTCGGCACCATAGCCGGATACAAAGCCCACGGAGCCATCGTGCACTATGAGGCCAAGCCGGACTCGGCTTTTGCTCTCTACCCGGAAGGCATTCTGCTCTTGGATAGCGGCGGCCAATACCTGGATGGCACCACCGACATCACCCGCACCATTGCATTGGGTCCTGTAGATGATGAAATCAAAGAAGACTATACGCTGGTCTTGAAAGGGCACATCGGCATAGCCTTGGCGCAATTCCCCGAAGGCACACGTGGCAGCCAAATAGATATTTTGGCTCGTAAACCGCTTTGGGATAGAGGCTGGAATTACGGTCACGGCACCGGGCATGGTGTGGGCTGCTTCCTGAATGTACACGAAGGACCGCAAAATATCCGCACAGACGTCAATCCCACACCTCTGGAAGTGGGCATGATTACGAGCAATGAACCGGGTATCTACCGCGCCGGAAAATACGGCATCCGCATCGAAAACTTAGTGGTTACCAAGGTAAATGCCGAAACAGAATTTGGTCGTTTCTTAGGATTTGAAACGCTGACCATCTGCTATTTCGATAATCGTCTCGTCAAAAAAGAACTGCTTACACAAGCCGAAATCAACTGGTATAACCAATATCAAGAGATGGTTTATGCCAAGCTAAGCCCCGAACTGACAGCCGAAGAAGCCGCATGGCTACGTCAAAAGACTGAAAAAATTTAAACTATATCATCAAGCCCGAAAGCGTGCATGGCTCATCCGGCCTAATCTCTTTCGGGCTATTCTATTTATCACTTATATGGCACTAATATTACCCGTGCGCGGGTTTACTCCCGAAATCGGGAAAGATTGTTATTTGGCCGAAAATGCCACCATCGTGGGAGATGTGATAATGGGCGAAGGCTGCAGTGTCTGGTTCAATGCCGTGCTTCGGGGCGACGTAAACTCCATCCGAATCGGCGATCATGTCAATATCCAAGACGGCTCTGTGCTGCACACGCTGTATCAGAAATCCACCATCGAAATTGGCGACCATGTTTCCATTGGCCACAATGTGACAGTACATGGAGCAAAAATCAATGATTATGCACTCATCGGAATGAATGCCGTGGTTTTGGATCACGTGGAGGTAGGTGAAGGTGCCATCGTGGCTGCCGGTTCCGTAGTCCTCTCCAATACCAAGATAGAACCGTTTAGTATCTATGCCGGCATCCCCGCCAAATTTGTCAAAAAGGCAGACCCCAAACAAACACAGGAAATCAATCGGCGTATCGCAGACAACTACCACATGTACGCCTCGTGGTATAAAACAGACGAAACAGCAGAAAGTGACCAATAGAATTTCAGAAATCATGCGTTGGGCAGAGAAGTACAGCACTTATTCTGCCCAACGCATTCTTTTGAATGCAAGCGACATTCCGCCCGAATTGCGCCGCCAAGTAGCCATCCAACTGGATAGCATTGCATCCTTGCGCCAAAAAGTGCCCACATGGCAAGCTCGAGGGTGCTACATTCCACACTTGTTATCCACCGAACAATGCTCCGGAGAAGCCGCCGCGCGCTTCAAAGCCTCACTAATCGCCCCGGGGCAAATCGTGGCAGACCTGACCGGAGGTTTGGGTGTAGATTTGTCCTTTCTATCTTCACAAGCCCGCTCCGCTATTTATGTGGATAGGGATGAGTCCTTGTGTGAAGCTGCCCGATACAATTTTCCCCGACTGGAAATGCCGCCAACGGGAATCATTCACGGCGACTTGCAGCAGCACTGGCCACACATCATAGACAATGGAGCCACAGTACTTTATATAGATCCAGCACGCAGAGATAGGAAAGACAAAAACAAACGAGTATTTGCATTGGAAGACTGCGAGCCGGCTCTCCCGACTTTAATTAGCGAAATACGAGATTACTGCCGGAAAAAGGGAAGCAAACACCCCACCATGCTATTCAAAGTATCGCCCATGTTAGACATCAAATCTATCCTGCAAGAATTGAGTGGCATATCCGAAATACACATCCTTTCTCATCGCAACGAGGTCAAAGAATTACTGCTTGTACTAAGACCGGAAACCTTATCCGAGATTCCGAACAAAGTGCCCATCAAGGTATCGGATTTACATTCGGATGGGACGGTCAAATGCCAATTCGTGGGCACTCGGGAACAAGATGCTACTTCCAACATCGAATACTCTGCCCCAAAATCCTATCTCTATGAGCCGGCAGCCGGCATTATGAAAAGCGGATTGTTCCGCCTGCTTTCCGCACACTTCGGCATATCGAGCCTCAGTACCAACAGCCATCTCTTCACCTCGGACAAAATCCTCGAAAAACCTTTTCCCGGTAAAACATTTCGGTTCATCCGCTCCTATCCCTATCATTCGAGCATTATCAAAAATTTGAGCCGGGAAATACCCTCGGCACAAATTACTTGCAGAAATTTTCCGCTGGGAGCTGAAGCTCTTAGGAAAAAACTCCGAATAAAAGATTCCGAAAC
>CAMFNC010000194.1 GCA_945965245.1 uncultured Porphyromonas sp.
TTATGCATAAAATGAAATCAATTTGTGTATGAAGACTTTTGGAATCCGAGCAGCCCCTTCGGAAATACAATCGGAGGGAATGGAAAGAAGGTTTATCACTCCGCAAACGCTTATCTTTGGGTACGGGTTTATGATATTTAAATAGACGATAAACAGAATAGCAATATGAAACGTAACCATAAAATCACTTTGGGGGTAATCATCGCCTTATCCACCATGGCTTTGCTATGGGGTGGCTATCGACTTTTTTTCAGCCCCACACGCATCGCACTGATTAACTTTCCTGCCGGTCAGTTTTCCAATTTCGTGTTATCCAACGACACCCGACACATCCGAATAGACCGCATATCGGACGATGACAAGACTTCGCTACGGGGTTACGACGCAATCTTTCTGTTCGGTCCCGGCATGCGGCTGAGCAACGAGCTGAATGACCATGTGCAGCAAGCCATAGACCGTGGTATTGCGGTATATTCGTTTGTTTTTACCTCAGCCAAGGTAAACTGCCACAATATGGATTCCACCGTGCGCAATCAACTCGATTTATATTATCAGAACCGAAGCACCCGAAACTACCGGAATATGCTGCGCTATGTGCGCCGAAAATTCGACGGAAGCAAATGGCCCAAGCTGGAAGTAGAAATTCCTGCTATCATCCCTTCGGATTTCTTGTTCTATACCGGTTCGGAAGAACCATTTCTGCATGCCAAGGATTTGACGGCATACCTCAAGCAAAAAGGCCTGTACCAAGCCTCCGATATAAATAATAATATAGCTTTTATCATTGGCAGCGTGCCACCCATGGAGGGTAATCGGGCACATATTGATACCCTGATAGCACAATTTACCCGCCGGGGATACAACGTGTATCCCATCACGGCTCGCAAGAAGCGTGTGGCTCTGCTGCACGAAGTAGCTCCTGCCGGGGTTATATACTTTGCCATGGGGCGTTTGCAAGGCGATAAGGCCGTGCAGTATCTGAGCCAAGAAAACATTCCGCTATTCTGTCCGCTGCCTCTGTCCGCCTCGCATGAGGAATGGGCGGAGAGCAAGCAAGGAGCTGCCGGCGGATTCCTAACAGCGCGTGTAGCATTACCGGAAATAGACGGAGGCATTGCCCCCATGGTTATTTCCACCGACCATCAGGTGGCAGACAGTCTGATGATGACCCAACCCGAACCGGAGCGGATGCAAATATTTACGGATTATATGGATAACTATCTGAAGCTCAAGAACAAACCCAACAACGAAAAACGGATAGCCATCGGATACTTCCGCGGACCGGGCAGAAATTCATTGGTAGCCACCGGACTGGAGGTTATACCCTCGCTCTATCGGTTGCTCCGTCGTCTTCAAACCGAAGGATATCGGGTGGACGGATTGCCGAAAAGCGAAGAGGCTTTTGCCCGACTGATTGCCACCGAAGGTCCCATCTTTTCCGGTCATGACGAGGGTGCCATCGACCGATATCTGAATCAGGGTCATCCCGAATGGATTGCCGCCGAAGATTATGCCACATGGCTGAAAAAAGACGTAGCGCCACATCGCATCCAAGAACTGACAGAGATTTATGGCAAAGCTCCGGGCTTGTTTATGGTTGGTGCATCGGGCACCAAACGACAATTGGCCGTGCCCCGCATCCGACTGGGCAATGTGGTTCTTTTCCCCCAACCGCGTGCTGCCATCGGTGGCGAAGATTTCAGCGTGGTACACGGTGGTGCCAACGTGCCCCCGCCACATAATTACATTGCCACCTATCTGTGGTTGCAAAACGACTTCAAGGCGGATGCCCTACTCCACTTTGGCACTCACGGCAGTTTGGAGTTTATGCCCGGCAAGCAGGTGGCTCTTTCGGGTGAAGACTGGCCTGACCGATTGATTGGCAGCATACCGCATTTCTATTATTATTGTATCGGCAATGTGGGTGAGGCCATTCTGGCCAAACGCCGTTCGCGCACCACCACCATATCTTACCTCACTCCGCCCTTTGTGGAAAGTGAGATGAAAAACCGCTACGGGGCATTGCAGAAACTCATCGGCGATTACTTTGCCACCAATGACAAAGCCGCTACCGGAGCATTGGCAGGGCGCATCAAATCGGAAGTGGTGGCACTGGGAATGAATAAGGAACTGCAATTGGATGACGACCTCCAAAAGGCTTATACAGAAGCGGATATTGAGTTGATTGACAATTACATCGGTGAAATAGCACAGGAAAAAATCACCGGTGCACTCTACACTTTGGGCGAACCGTTCAACCCTCGTGATCTCCGCAGCACCGTAATGGCTCTCTCCATTGACCCGATAGCTTATGCCAGAGCCAAAATAGATTTGCTGCAAAAACGCATCACACCGGAACAGTATGCCAACAATCGTTATATGGCTGCGCATTACATCGAACCTGCCGGTCGGGAGGCTGCCGAACTTTTTGCCTCACATGCCACAATCGAAGTACCGGTGCCCACTAAAGGCAAAATGGACAAGATGAAAAAAAGTAAAAAGAGTCAGCTATCGCCCGAAGCAGCTGAACTGAAATTTGCACAAAAGGAGTTGGAAACGGCAAGGCAATCGGTAAGTCTTTACCGCGACCTGCTGATACAATCGCCTCAAGCGGAAATGCAATCGCTCATCAATGCTTTTAACGGCGGATACATTGCACCATCACCCGGAGGAGATGTGGTAAGCAATCCCAACACTCTGCCCACAGGGCGCAATCTATACTCCATCAATGCCGAATCCACACCCAGCGAAAGAGCCTGGGAGCAGGGCAAGAATTTGGTGAATGCAACACTGGCTCAGTACTGCAAGAAGCATGGCAAACTACCTCGCAAAGTCAGTTATACATTTTGGGCAGGCGAGTTCATCCAATCCGAAGGTGCCACTTTGGCGCAGTGCTTTTATATGTTGGGCGTAGAGCCCGTGCGAGACAATAAAGGTAGAGTAACGGATTTGTGCCTGATACCCTCGGAAGAATTGGGCAGACCGCGTATCAACATCGTGGTGCAAGTATCCGGACAATTGCGAGATTTGGCAGCATCGCGCCTGATATTGCTTAACAAAGCGGTACAAATGGCTGCTGCTGCCAATGACAAAGCATACAAGAACCTTGTGCAGGAAGATGCCGTGCAGAGCGAAAAAATGCTGGTGGAGCAAGGCATGGCTCCAGGCGATGCCCGCCGATTGGCCACCATACGCGTTTTCGGAGGATTGAACGGACGCTACGGCACCGGTATCAAAGAGATGGTAGAGCAAGGCAATGCCTGGAACAGCCGTTCGGACATTGCCCGGAAATATATGCGTAACATGGGAGCCATCTACGGCACGGATGAAGATTGGGGTACATACAAAGAAAATCTACTGGCCATAGCACTATCCAATACGGATGTGGTGATGCAACCCAGACAAAACAACACCTGGGGAGCCTTGACACTAGATCACATGTACGAATTTATGGGCGGCATGAATGTTTCTATCAAAAACGTCACGGGCAAAGACCCCGAAACATACCTCTCGGACTACCGCAACCGCAATCGTATGCGTATGCAGGAACTCAACGAAGCCATCGGAGTGGAAAGTCGCACTACCATCCTGAACCCTGCCTACATCAAAGCCAAAATGGAGGGTGGAGCTACCTCTGCCAATACATTCTCCAAAATCCTGCGCAATTCGTTCGGATGGGAAGCCATGAAACCCGATGCCATTTCCGATAACTATTGGGATGAAGTCTATCGAATTTATGTACAAGACAGTTGCGGATTGCACATTGCCGAATATTTCGACCGCAAAAATCCAGCAGCATTTCAGGAAATGACATCCATCATGCTGGAAACGGCACGCAAAGGGATGTGGAAAGCTACCGACGAACAAGTGAAGAAACTGGCTCAATTGAGTGCGGAGCTGACCCGAAAGTATGGTGCTGATGCCAGTGATTTCTTTGCGTCGAATGCCCAATTACAAGCATTCGTACAGCAGAAACTGCCCACCGAAGAGCAATCGGGCTTCCGCCGAGCCGTTCGGCAACTTAAAAACGAAACGGCAAGCGGTAAAAGCATTGTGATGAAAAAAGATACGCTGACCAACCCGACGGAAGACAATCCCAATGGACTGCGCAAAATGCTCTTTTGGGGAGGAATCTTATTACTTCTGGGTGGTGGCCTGTGGCTCATCTTGCGCCACCGCAAGCACACCAACTAAAGTATTGCCCAACGTGGTCAATACTTCATACCGCTGCGCTGAATAAAAGAAAACCTCTGGCTGCCAATCAAATGGAACCGGAGGCTCTTTTTCTTTGTGAGGATTTTGACTTATCGGTCAGCGGCTTGCAGTTTTTCTGTAACCAATTTTTCTGCCAGGTTTACGCATTCCGTACATGGGAAGTGTAATTCCTGCTTCAATTTATGACAAGTGCATGCTCCTGCCGTGGCTTCAAAGGCTTCTTTTACGGAAGAAAGTCCTTGGTCTGCCAAAATCTTCTCTGCCGAATGCAGAGCACCGCATAAGCCACCTTCGGCTCGTCCACCTCCTTGGGCGCGAAATTGAGCTTCTATTTCTTCATCGGATAAACCTGTAATCTGCTGAAAGCCTTTCTGAACTGCTTGAGCACAGTTCCAATTTTCCGGCTTTGCATGGAAAAATTCCACTGACTTTTTCATTTTCATTTCATGTTAAGTGTTCTATTGAATCAACCATTATATGGCTATTCTGTTCAGCGGATAATGAAGTCCGCCACGATGGGCAAGTGGTCGCTAAATCCATCTTTATTGTATCTGGACCCCACATACGTGCGATTGGGCATCGGTTCGCGCCCCGGCTCTTTGGGGTAAAAAAGGAGATACGGCTCATATACCGTATGCGCAGAACCTTTGATATATTGTATGGCAGCGGATGGTAGCAGCACGCTCTCTGAGATAATAATCTGATCTAACTGCGTCCATGTACCTTGATATACATAACTGCCTGCCGGATTGGCTTCGGTATGCTCGCCGAAGAGATTATACAATTGAGGAGGATATTCGGGGATGGCCTCAGGTGTCAAATGTTTGGGCAATCTGAGTCCGGCTTCCAGTTCATGCACTGTGGCAGCCTCATTGGGATCGCCATTGAAATCGCCCATAATTAAAAACGAAGCCTTAGGGTCAATGACTGCCACACTGTCGCACTTTTTGCGTATCAGCAAGGCAGCTTCACGGCGGAATATAGCCGTGGCTTTGGCTCCCTCGCGTCGGCTGGGCAAATGGCAAACCATGACGTGGAGCAAAGAATTGTTGGGCAATCGTCCCACGGCATAGAGAATATTGCGCGTTTTCTTGTCCGGTTCTTTGCGAAAGCTCACCACGAACTCTTCACTGCGAATCAAATCGAATTGTTCGGGTCGGTAGAGCAAACCCACATCTATACCTCGGCGGTCGGGGCTGTTTGTTATCAGAAACTTATATCCTTGTTTGCACAGTGGCGTTTGGGCTATAAGGTCATGCAGTGTCTGCGCACTCTCAACCTCTTGCAAGCCCACCAAGGCGGGCATCTCCCACTTTCCCACACGGTTGATAACGTGTGCTATCTGTTCCAATTTATGATGGTAACGCCCTTTTGTCCAGTGCATTCGGCCATCGGGCAGAAAATCCTCATCGTCTTTTTGGGGGTCGTCTTCGGTATCGAAAAGATTTTCCACATTGTAATTCATTACCCGAAAGTTAGCGGAATACTTTACCGTTACGGTGTCAATATGCTCTTCGCCGGCATTCTTTTCGCATGATTTGATAGCCAATGGGCTTAATACGGCAGTAAAAGTCATCAATAGTAAATTCAGTCTTATCATTTGAAATGGTATTTTTTATCGAAAGGGGTGGGACGCGGTTGCCACTCGCCTTGTATCATGCAGTAACAGCAGTAATCGTCTGTGGGGTGTCCGTGCGCATCCGTACCACGGAGTGCAGGCATATCCATGGGCATGCCGCATCGCTTGCAGTGTGCCATGGTTAATGCGCAGGAAATCTTTGAGTTATCAGCTTGGTGAAAATCTTCATTCCCTCCGATGCTCCGGCAGTGATTTGTTCGATGTCCGACCGATAAGCACTAGACACTGGTTTGGGATCTATCAGAAAAACGGGCACCTGACGCCGTGCATAACCCAACAATCCGGCAGCGGGATAGACATTGAGCGATGTGCCGATAACCAGTAACACATCCGCCTGTTCCACCTCGGCAGCAGCGTCGGTAATGCGGGGCACAGCTTCGCCGAACCATACGATATAAGGGCGGAGCTGAGTGCCGTCCGGAGCCATATCGCCCATGTGCAAATCCGGATTTTGCGGATTGACATCATACATCGTTTCCCGATGCCCATCGGAGCAATTCTTCATCAATTCGCCATGCAAGTGAATGACGTTCGTGCTGCCGGCACGTTCGTGCAGGTCGTCGATATTTTGCGTTACCACAGTAATATCATATTGCTTCTCCAATTCGGCCAATAAGCGGTGGCCGACATTGGGTTCACAGCCCTTGTAGGCATTACGGCGAGCGTTATAGAAGTCCAAGACCAGTTTCGGATTGCGATGCCAACCATCTATAGATGCCACATCCTGCACTGAATGATTTTCCCACAAGCCATCGCTATCTCTAAATGTGGAAATACCGCTTTCGGCACTCATACCTGCACCTGTGAGTACCACCAATTTGATACGTTTCTTCATCATATATAATCATTGCTGCTAATAGAACAACATGAATTCGATATAAGGAATGAGGTAAATGCCCCTTTATTTGATATACATAAGTCAAGATATCCTTTCAGAGGAATCTTGGTTACGCTTGCATTCTTAGACCGAGCTCACGTTAATAAACAAAGATACACATATATTCCTCCAGGCCAGATATGTACACACTAAAACACCAGTCGAAATTTGAGTTGCATGAAGTAAACCCAAAAGTTGTCTTCTACGAAATCAATCGAAAAGATCCAGAGATGGATTTATAGCTTTCTTGAAATGCAAAGCAAAAGCCTTTTTCAAAGAACCGGAGGATAAGCAAACTATATGATTGAATAATACAGCAGATTGAGTTTGAACGATATGCGAACCGATAGGTTAGGGGTGTGAGAACTGCATCATGCTCCAACCGGCAAGTGAAACGGGAGCAGACACCAACTGAAGACCCAGTGCCTCGGCACAGGATTGCAATACCGGGATATCTGCCTGATAAAATCCGCTCAATACCAGTGTGCCACCTTTGCGCAGATGCTTCACATAATGGTACATATCCGCCAGCAATACATTGCGTGTGATATTTGCCAAAATCAAATCAAACGTTCCCAATGGCTGCAATGCCAAAGCATCACCACAAATTATCCGAGGCACATCTTTCAGGTTGTTCAATTCGGCATTTTCCATCACATTCCGATAGGCCCATTCGTCTATGTCCACAGCCGTGAGACTTTTGGCTCCTTGCTTGAGTGCAATCAGCCCCAAAATGCCGGTTCCGCAGCCCATATCCAGCACATCCAGTCCGGCAGAAGGATGAGCCAATAGGTAGTCTATGATATGCGAAGTGGTGTCATGATTGCCCGTACCGAATGCCATCTTGGGCGAAATAATCAGTTCGATATCGGCTTGGGGATAAGCGGGATGAAACGGAGCGCGTATGACGCAGCGTCCACCGGCGAACTCAAGCGGACGAAAGTAATGGCGTTCCCACTCTTCATTCCAATTGACATCTGGCTCCTCCTGCATGGCATAATCAAAAGAAACATCCGGCAACACGAAGTCTGCCAACACACCACGCAATATCTTCTCGTCTGGTTGATTCGTAGAGGGGATATAGGCTTGTAATGTATTCTCCGATTTCACAAAGCTATCGAAGCCCAGCGGAGCCAACTCCCCCGCCAGCACATCGAATACCACATCTGCATCCAAAGGCTCGGATGTCCGGACGGTAAATGTGAAACGAGTATATTGCATTAGAGAAAGATGTATTTGAGTATAAAAAGAATGGCCAAAATATACATTAACGGCGAAAGTTTCTTGTATTTGCCACAGCAGAGATTGAGTACCACATACGCTATCAAACCAATCAGGATTCCGTCTGAAATGCTATAGGTCATGGGAATGAGTATGAAGCAAAGGAAAGCTGGAATAGATTCGGAGAAATCGTCCAAATCCAGATCCTTGATGGGTGAAAGCATAAACAGACCAACCAGCACCAATGTGGGGCAGATGGCAGCCCCGGGGATAGAAAGGAATAATGGTGAAAAGAAGAGTGCCAAAGCAAAGCAAATCGCTACCACAAAAGCCGTAAGTCCGGATCTGCCACCTTGCGCCACACCCGAGGCAGACTCCACATAAGTGGTCACGGTGCTGGTGCCCAAGATGGCACCGGCTGTGGTGCCGATGGCGTCTGCCATGAATGCCTGTTTGAGGCGGGGAATGCGCCCGCGTTCATCTACCATGCCGGCCTTGGTGGAAACGCCAATCAGTGTGCCGATGGTATCGAACATATCCACAAAAAGGAAAGTGAATACAATAACCAACATATCCAGAGAAACGATGTTATGAAACTCGAACTGAAAGAAAATCGGTTCGATGGAAGGAGGCAAACTGAGTATACCCTTGAATTCCGTAATCCCCATTGGGATACCGATAACCGTGGTAGCCAAGATGCCAATCAGAAGCGAACCCTGCACCTTGAGGATAACCAAAATAGAGGTAATGATAATACCGATAACGGCCAGCAGTGCAGTTCCTTCGGTGATATGCCCCAGCGTAACCAAGATGGCGGGATGCTCGATGACCACGCCGCCGCTTTTCAGTCCGATTAGTGCAATAAACAGCCCCACCCCGGCAGCCAAAGCCTTGCGCAACGATGCCGGAATGGCATGGATGATGGCTTCACGCACATTGGTAATGGTTAGAATGATGAAGATTAGTCCTTCTATCAGCACTGCCGTGAGGGCAAATTGCCACGAATAGCCCATGCCCAGGCAGACTGTGTAAGTAAAAAACGCATTCAGTCCCATACCCGGAGCCAGAGCAAACGGCAGCTTGGCCACAAAGGCCATGACCAGCGTGGCAATGATGGCGGAAATGGCTGTGGATGTAAACACGGCTCCACCTTGCATACCGGTGGATGAAAGGATGGAGGGATTGACCGCCAAAATATAAGACATGGTTAAGAATGTGGTGATGCCAGCCAATATTTCGGTTGAGAGGCGCATCTTACCGGTATCGAAGCCAAAGAGTTTGGTAAAGGTGGAATTCATATTCGGGATAAATGGAAAGTTATCTAATGCATAAAATGCAAGGTTAATCAATATGTCGCTCGGCATGATACGATGAGCGTACCAATGGGGCACACTCAATATGCTTGAATCCTTTCTGCACACCCACTAACCGAATGCGCTCGAATTGCTCCGGAGTTACATATTCCGACACCGGTAAATGCTTGCGCGTGGGTTGCAGATACTGGCCGATGGTGATGGTACTCACGCCGGCAGCCAGTACATCGTCCATCAGTTGGAAGATTTCCTCTTCCGTTTCACCCAATCCCAGCATCATACCCGTTTTGGTGCTGATGCCCGATGCCGCCACGTGGCGCAGCACTGCCAGGCTGGTATCGTATGTGGCCACACTGCGCACCGAAGGTGTCAGGCGACGCACCGTTTCCATATTGTGAGAAATGACGTTGGGGCGTACCGCAATAATCATATCCAAGAGATCTGTGCGACCGTGGAAGTCCGGTATCAGTACCTCCATGGTGGTTTCCGGATTGTATCGGCGAATGGCTTCGATGCAGCGCACCCAATGCGCTGCACCGAAGTCTTCGAGATCGTCACGATCCACACTCGTCACCACGGCATGGCGCAGCTCCATCAACTGCACACTGCGTCCCAACTGCTCCGGTTCATCCTCTTTGAGCGGATGCGGTTTGCCGCTTTGAGTATTGCAGAAGCGGCAGCAGCGTGTGCATATATCTCCGCCAATCATAAAAGTGGCAGTGCCTCGGTTCCAACATTCACCTTGATTGGGGCATCGGCCACTGGTGCAGATGGTATGCAGGCAGTGATGCTCCAGTACCTGTTTGGTATAGGTAAACTGTTCGTTGTCGCCAAGTTTTATTTTCAGCCAATCGGGTTTCTTAACGTGTGGAGAGTGTGTGGTCATATCAAATATTACAAGTTCTTGAGCAGATATTCGGTCTTACGCGTATAGAGGTGCATTCGGGTATTGCCACCATAGATGCCATGATCCTTGTCTGTATATACAGCCATATCAAATGGCACATTACCCTGAACAAACGCTTCAGTCACGCGCTGCATGTGTTGCAGATGCACATTATCATCGGCACTGCCGTGAATCAGCAGCAGCTTACCTTTCAGATTTTTGGCCACCGGCAGCACCGAAGCCTTTTCATAGCCATCGGGGTTCTCTTGGGGTGTGCGCATAAAGCGTTCGGTATATACCGAGTCGTAGTATCGCCAATCGCTTACCGCAGCCACGGCAATACCCAACTTGAATGTACCATTACCATGGCACAGACACATCAGTGTATTGTATCCGCCGAAACTCCAGCCCCAAATAGCAATACGTTCGGCGTCGATATAGGGTAGCTTGCCCAATTCGCGAGCGGCGGCTATCTGATCTTGACTCTCTATTACACCCAGTTGCAGATAAGTACACTTACGCCATTGCTCGCCACGAGCACCCGTACCGCGACCGTCCACCGATACCACGATGATATCCTTGGTGGCCAAATGATACTCCCAACCCATGCCATAGCGGTCCAGAACCTCCTGCGAGTTGGGTCCGCTGTATTGCATCATCAGCACCGGATACTTCTTGGTGGGGTCGAAGTTGGCCGGCTTCAGTATCCAAGCATTCATATCATCGCCATTGGCATTTTTCAGGGTGATAAACTCCTTGCGGCCAAAGCGATATTCGGCGCGGCGTTTATTCAGAGAGGCATTGTCTTCCATCACCCGCAGGCTCTTATTGCCATCGGTGGCAAACAGTTCGGTAATGGTGGGCGTTTCGGTATTGCTGAAACTATTGACGTAGTAGCGGAAGCTATCGCTGAATGTGGCATTATTGGTACCAATGCGTGTGCTCAGACAGCTTTTTTTGCCTTTGGCACTAACGGCATATACGGCGCGGTGCATCGGACTTCGCTCGGCACTCTGGTAATAGACCGTGCCGCGTGCATCCATCCCGTAGAGGTCGGTCACATCCCATGAGCCCGAAGTGATACGGCGGAGCAGCTGTCCGTTGTGACCATACATATATATATGCCTGTAACCATCTTTTTCGCTCAGATAGAGAAATCCTTTGTCCGTAAATTGCACGGCATTCAGATTGTCGTTTTCCACATATTGCTCTTCCTTGTCCTCGAAAACCATTTTGGGAACCAACGATTGGGCATTCACATAGAAAAGTCGGAAATCATTCTGACGGCGGTTCAGGGTAAATACTGCCAATTCACCGGCACGCGGAGTAAAGGTGATGCGTGGAATATAACTATCGGCAGGCAGATCCAACTTTACCTGCTTCTTAGAGCGGTCGCTCACATTATATACCCAGAGTGATACACGGCTGTTGTCTTGACCGGCTTTGGGATACTTATAGGTATATTCATACGGATAAGCTTCGTTACCGGAACCGTAAATGGGCATACTATATTGAAGCACATCACTTTCGTCTGTGCGCACATAGCTCAGATGACCGCCATCGGCACTCCAGCTCATCAGTCGTGTTACCGAAAACTCCTCTTCGTATACCCAGTCCGTGATACCGTTCATCACCTTATTGCGCATCCCGTCTTCGGTCACGCGCACTTCGGTATTGAAGTCAAACTTCTTGATGTAAATATCATTGTTGCGCACAAAAGCCACCATGCGTCCATCGGGGCTGAATGTGGGTATCATCACCATGCCTTCGGTTTGGCTGAGCGGTTCCACCCGATTGCGGCGCACATCATAATAATAAGCCCGGAGCAATCGACTGCGGCGATAGATATATTGAATGTCGGTATAAATCAGAATATGATTGCCGTCCGGACTGATGTCATAGCCGGCCACCCGTTTGAAGTCCACATCATGAGCCTTTCGGAGGTCGAAAAGCGTATCCACCACCTGACCGGTTCGATAGCTGTATTTCAGAATGGCGGTATAATCATTGTTCAACATTGTGTAATGTTCGCCATCGGGCATCGATGCCATGCCATATCCGGCACCTCGGGCGGAAAAATAACCTTGGGTCACTTCGGCCAAGGAGATTTCTTTGCTGCCGTTTTGTGCAGATGCAGGAGCTGTCAGCAGCCCCAAACAGCAGGCAGAAAGCAAGAAAAGTTTTTTCATTGTAAATACACTGTTTATCGGTTAAAGAAAAAAGCTAAAGCACAAAGATACGTTTTTCGCGTTTACAGCTTCCCTTTCCCGGCCGCCAACAGCTCAAATTGCGAATTCCTCAACAGTGCCCCATCATCCCAATAGAGAGCAAGAGGGTGCATTAGAACTGGAGTTTGCAACCCGCACACGAAGAATTACGATAATATTGCAAGTTTTTAGGGGAAAACTCTCCATTCTCCAATGTAAATTCCATTTGGATACACAAAGCTTGCTTACGCTCGTACGCTTAGACCAAACTCACATATAAATAAAAACACTGCCGGCAGCTAATCAAGGAAGCGTTGGGTCAGGTCTCCGTAGCTTTCGATGCGACGGTCGCGCAGAAAAGGCCACCAACGGCGCACCTTTTCGCTATGCGCCAAATCAATGTCGATGATGTGAATAGTTTCTTCGGTATCGGCTTCGTAGAGCAATTCTCCTTGCGAACCGGCCACAAAACTATGTCCCCAAAATCGAATGCCGCGTGTTTGTCCGGTGGGGTCATCTTCATGCCCCACACGATTAACCGTTACCACAGGCAGACCGTTGGCCACGGCATGACCACGCTGCACCAATTGCCAAGCACGCAGTTGCCGCTCTTGTTCTTCGGAACTGTCGCTACTTTCCCAGCCGATGGCGGTGGGGTAAATCAATATCTCAGCTCCGGCCAATGCCATCAGACGGGCTGCCTCCGGATACCATTGATCCCAGCAAACCAATACACCTAATTTACCAACAGAAGTGGGTATGGGACAGAAACCCAAATCTCCGGGTGTGAAGTAAAATTTTTCATAATAAGCCGGGTCATCAGGGATGTGCATCTTGCGATACTTGCCGGCTATACTGCCGTCTTTTTCTATCACCACCGCAGTATTATGATACAGACCGGAGGCTCTGCGCTCAAAAAGAGAAAGTACCAATACGATACTTAACTCTCGTGCCAAGGCACCGAATATTTTGGTGCTTGGACCCGGAATGGATTCAGCTTGATCAAAGAGGTCTACGTTTTCGTGCTGACAGAAATAAAGACCGTTGTGTAGCTCTTGCAGTACCACCAGTTCGGCGCCTTGGTTGGCAGCTTGGCGAATTTTTTCGATTAATCGTTTTTGATTGTCGAATATATTGGCAGAATTGCTCTGTTGGATGAGGGCGGTTTTCATATCAGAATGATTATTTGAATTGTGCAGATAAAAATCCCTCCGGAATCTGCATGGTGGCACAGTGCAAACTGCCATGCTGTTCAATCAGGGCACGGCAATTGATGGGGATTACTTGGCGCGGAGTGGCTGCCTGTAGTGTTCGGAGAGCCTCTTCGTCTTCGGGTACACCATACACGGGTAGCAAAATAGCTCCATTCACGAATAAGAAGTTGGCGTATGTGGCGGGCAGGCGATGACCATCGGCTGCATGAATAGCAGAGGGCAAAGGCAGCGGTAGCAGATGGTAAGGTGTATCGTCAATGCCGCGGAATTGTTTCAGTTCCTTCTCCATAGCTTCCAATTCGGCAAAATGCGAATCTTCAGGGCGGGTACACTGCGTATAAACCAGCGTATCGGCTGTAAGGAAGCGCACCAGCGTATCGATATGTCCATCAGTATCATCGCCTTCCAATTGTCCGTGTTCCAGCATCAGCAAACGCCGTGATCCCATGAAGTCTATCCATAGATTTATAAACTGCTCGGCTTCGTAGCCGGCATTGCGGTTGGCTTCCATCAGGCAGTGGCGTGTGGTGAGGATGGTACCCAATCCATCGCTTTCCACCGAACCACCCTCTAATACGAAGCGGAGATGGTTACAGAGTTCGATTTCGGGAGCAAACAACCCATCGGCAAAGAGCTTGCGGCAGACTTGATTGTCTTTGTCTGCAGCAAATTTCATTCCCCATCCATTGAACGTAAAATCTGCCATCTGCAATCGACCTGTGGTATTATTTTCAAAAGCCAAGGGACCATAATCTCGTATCCAGGTATCATTGGTTTTCATACGGTAGATGCAGATGGATTGCAGGTCAATGCCGCTTGTTGTTAGCAATGCTTCTATGCGATCGGGTTCTGGAGTCAAGATGATAACTGTTTCGTGTTGGCCGATGGCTTGAGTCATGTCAAGATAACAACGATCCACTTCGTCCAACATATCGCACCAGTCAGTTTCGGCGTGTGGCCACGATAGCAATACAGCATCCTGTCTGCGCCATTCGGGTATAAGGGTATGATTCATCGTGATTGATTTTGCAGTGAGTTTAGTTCTCGTTTCAGTTGCTCCCAGTCGTTGGGTTCTGCCAGCCAATATCGGAGGTCTATATCGCATCGGGCGGCTCGCCGGATATCGGTAGAAGAAATCTCTATGAGCGGAGCATCGGACAGGTAAATGGCTTCGTATTCGTATTGGTCGGGATCCACATCGCAACCACGGCGCGGATAGATATAACACGTTACATGTTCGAATAGCCGTTTGTATTCGTGCCAATGATCCAGTTTGAGCCAATTATCTGCACCAATAAGCAAACAGAAACGCACATCGGGATGCGCTATTTCCAAAGCACGAATGCTGCTGATAGTATAATGGGGACGGGGCAATAGATTTTCGATAGTAGAAAGTCGAAATCGTGAGTCACCGGCTGTGGCTTGGCGTATCACCTCGGCTCTACGCTCGAAAGGCAGTTGCTCGCTTAGATCTTTCCACGGATTCAATGGACTGAGCACAAACCATACTTCATCGATACCTTCACGAATGGCCAGATAGTTGGCTATGGCCAAATGCCCGATGTGCAGAGGGTTGAATGAGCCGAAATAGAGACAAACGTTTTTCATGTGATTATCCATTGGCCGAACTTAAAGACCCAAAGTGCGTTGCGCCAAATTTATTTCATCGGGGTTGCCCGTGTGTTTGCCCTTCACATCGCTTAATTTGACACAGTCATGCCACTTATCTTTTTCTGTCATTTTGCAAGCCCAGAGCTTCATCACGATATTCATGGGTTTGACATGCGAACCCACATCATTGGAAAAGTTCGTGCCAATGCCGAAAGACGCCCCAATGCGACCGGCGCATTTTTCTTTGATTTCCACCGTGCGTGCTGCATTTAGACTATCGGAAAAGATGATGTATTTGATTTTAGGATCCACACGAAGTTCCTGATAACGATTAATTACTTTGTCGATAAATAGGAAAGGGTCGCCACTGTCATGTCGCAGACTGGTAAAGAGCATAGCGTGCTTTTTACTGAAATTGCTCAGGAAAACATCAGTGGTATAAGTATCGGTCAGCACTGTACCCAGATCACCGTCATATACATTAATCCAATCTTCCATGGCCATGTAGTTAGCCATTTTATATCCAAACATCGCTCCGTGGAATTGAATCCATTCGTGCGGATGAGTGCCCGAAACGCGCAATCCGTGTTTGAAAGCCAAATACACATTGCTGGTGCCGAAAAAGTTTTTACCGGAATGCTCTTTGACGTATTGCGTAACCCAATCCTCGATGGCAAAGCTGAAACGCCGACGCATTCCGAAGAGCGAAAACGTAATTTCATTTTCGCGCAATTTAGAGGTTTTTTCTGCCAAAGATGCGACAGCGTATTCCATATCCGGTTCGATGTGATAGTAGCTATAATACAACTCGCTCACGATGGCCAAAATGGGTGTTTCCCACAAGGTGATGCGGTATAGCAGTCCTTTGGCATCGATATGCAAATGTCCCTCTTGATCTAGCTCCACCGTCACCTCTTTCGAATTGAAGCGGTAGCCGCGCAGGAAGTCCACATAAGTAGGTGGGAGATAGGGTAACTCCTTGGTCAGAAAATCCGCTTCCGTTTCACTCAGTTTCAGTTCGCTCATGGCTTGGAGTTCTTGGCGAATCAAGTCATCGAATCCTTGAGGATAAACCGTCTGATTGCGATCTATGAATTTGAAGTGACCGAAAGCACGAGGATAGAGTTTGCTATATGCGTATCCGGTGGTGAACTTGTATAGGTCTGTGTCTAAGATGCTTTGGATTATAGGCATGATAAGATTCGTGGGGTAGAAGGTTATGATAAATGTTCTTTTTTTCGGTAAGCTTCCAGTACCGAAATTATTTCTTCTTGATTGATGGGAGCCATATTGGTTACGTAAAAATTACTGCTCAGAAATCCTCCGTACTGATTGCAATTTTCAATAAAGGATTTGAAGAGAACTTTGAGTTTGTGCTGTAGTGGCAGCAGAAAACGCAGATGGGCATAATTATCACCAAAGAGAATGGTTTCCGTTTCACCACCTTCTCGTTCGATAGTCAGCTTAAATTCCTCTTCGATGAGTTTGCGTTCGTATTCTTTTAGCGGTTCCAAGCTATGTTGATAGATCAGAGCCTCCATGCGCATCATCCCGTTTCGGCCTCCCAAGCCGCTGGTTATCGCTATCTGCTGCTCGTCCACCAGATAGGTAACCACACCGATGCGAGCTTCGAATAGCGCCATCATAGCCCATTGGTGCAGCACCTCCGGTTCTTGTGGTTGGAAACTCTCAATGAGTCGCATGGCCTCGATATTGCCGCCGATAGCCAAATGTGACAGATAGTTCATCAGCCGTTCGGGTTCGATCTCGGTATATCGGTCAAACTGCTCCTTGGCAAAGGCGATGTATTCCGAAGTTACCTGAAATCGTTCATGCCGAATAAGGGCAGAATTGCGGAAATAATTCTTCTGTACAGCCAACGGGATGGCTTCATCCAATTGGTGTATTTGACCGGTTAGGTGTTTACCGATTTCCGATTCTCTGAATTCTTGTTCCGTGTTTGACATCTCTTGGATCTGTATATTCCGTGTATAAAGATACGATATGCATAAATTAAAACAAAATCTGTCCACTATCTTGCCAGAGTGTCATGAGGACGCAAAAAAACGCTTCGGGAACCAAGCCTCGAAGCGTTAATATGTGTGGGGTTCATAAAGTATTGATAATCAATATTTCAAGTGGAGCTGGAGGGAATTGAACCCTCGTCCAAACGTGGAAACAAATTGCTTTCTACATGTTTAGCTTCTCTTTCATTTTCGAGAAAGAGGTTAGGCAGAAGCCACCCTCCCCAATCCTTATCCTCCTTTCATTTAATCCAATGCCGAAGGCTGCATCGGACGATACCCGTATTTCCGTTACACCACCGGGTCGAAACGCTACAGGTCAGGAGCTTTTCGGGTGATGTCTCGTCGCCACACCTGTGCAGCGATTAAGCGTCAGTCTACTGAACTTCGACTACGCAGCGAGAGCGTAATTTTCTTCGCCAACTAAAAGTTCGATAACTGAGATTATAGTGCCAATTAACGACGCACTACATGCTTACAAATCACCTCGTCACGCTGTCAAAGCCATGTCAGCCCCGATGTAATGTGTATATGCCTCAAGGGATGAGTGAGTGCGGCTGAAAGGACTCGAACCTTCACGGATTGCTCCACCAGATCCTAAGTCTGGCGTGGCTACCAATTACACCACAGCCGCATACTCCCAGCTCGCTTGCTGCTCATTGAGGCGGATGCAAAGATAACTCTTTCTTTTGAAATATCAATCCAATACCACTTATACCAACCAAAGGAAGAGCAATGGTATCAGGATACCGACCATCAACTCGATGCCTCCACGACCGCGCAATCCGCGTTTACCCTTGTTCATTATCATGCCGGTCAGGGTAATAATGATGAGCGAAATGGCAAAGGCATCGCTAAAAAGAATCCACCAGCGGTTGGTATTGAAATGCAACTTGTGAAAGCTACTGATAATTGGGCGTTTTCTGACTGACTCATACACACCTGCACCCGATGTCAAATTCAGCTCCATAGACGAACCGCCTTTGAGAAAGACCTTCATGGTGCTATCCGTGGGAAAGTAATGTCGGGTATAGTTTTCGGTTTCGCGATAAGGCTCCAAAAGAGTAATTACGCGTGCCCGGTCAAATGCCTCTTTGGGTTCGCTTGGCACATTGAAGCGATGCACTTCGATGATATAATTCGGGTCCATGCTTCTGCGGTGATTGAGTACCAAGCCGGACAGAGCATATACCACGATTACGCCGGCAAAGAAAAAAGACAGGTCACGGTGCAGTGTCCGTGACCATTGTCTTATTTTATTGCCCAATGTATTCCGATTAGAATTCATGGCAGGGTGAGGTTATTTTATTTCATAGGAATCGGCTTCCACGTAATAGAAACTCAGATATTCTTTGCCGCTTTTGGCTTTTTCTTCGGCAATACGTTTGCGGAAGTCTGCCACACGCTCTTTTATGCTGTTGGCAGCTTTTTCCTGCATGGCTTTTTGTTCGGATGCACATCCGGCTTCACCGTTACCATGCTTTTCACCGGTTGCTTCGGCAGATTCGGTTTCCATTTTGACCAAAGCAGTTTCATCGATGCGAGTTTCCATCACTTTGCCGGTCACGCTCACGTTGGCATTCACGCAGTCTTTGGAGAAGGATCCGCCAAAGGCATCCGTGGCTTCGATGCGAATGGTGTGGTTTTCATCCGAGCCCATCAGGAAGATTTTACATCCGCCGTGAGCGCAGATATGCGTACAAAGGCCTTCCACGGTCACGGTCTTGCCCACCAAAGTCTCGGCTTCTGCCATCAGTTTATCCACGTCAAGCGTAGGCACGGCTTCGGTTACTTCGGTTTGAGTGGAATCTTCGGTTTGTTGTGCTTGTTTGTTGCCTTGGCAACTGGTCATTAGCAGCGCACCGGCCATGAGCGGAAGTGCGCACATCAATTTGATTTTTTTCATGTGGATTTATTTGTTTGTTAAGAATTCAATACAAATATAGCCAAAGCAAACGAAACCCTCGTTCGTTCGCTAAATCAATTCGGAGGGGGATGTATAATAAATCAAGTCGGAAATTTACTGCCTGGTATCACCATACTTTCAATGCGATTTCTATCAGCTTTCGGTCGCGCTCTTCTTTCGGCAGTTTGGAAAGTTGTTGAGCGAAAAGGCCAGCACAAGCTGTCAGCAGCAATAGCAAGAATAATTTCAGTTTCATTCCGTTTTGCGGTAAAAGACCAAATGGGCAGGCGTTTTCGGTTTTCCTTGGTTAAAATCGGGATCCATCATCATGGACATCAATCCGCGCTCTTGTGTATAATTCCATGTCATCTTATCCGGGTTATTCGGGTCTATGGTCAGCACAACAGTTCCCTTTTCCTTCCATTTGACATTAAAATACTCCATTTTAATCTCTTTTTCTGTTTGATATTCATCAGAAAATAAAGGGAATATATCATCTTTTTCCTCAAAAACTGTTTTGCCATTTTGCTTAACAGTCAAAGGAGAGGAGAGATATTTTATTTGGCTGTTTTCCGGAAATATTTTGATTCGTTCAATGGTTTGCAATACAGTTTTGAATTTCAGGATATAGAGTTTACCTTCCTGCTCGGCTTCCCAACGCCCATTCTCTAATACCTTGGTGTCATACAAAAACAATTTCTCGTTTACCACCGTTTGGGCCCCAAGTTGAATCATGTTCAAAAATACTCCTACAAAAAGGAGCGTAATCAAATACTTTTTCATCATTCCGTTTTGCGGTAGAAGACCAAATGAGTGGGCGTTTTCTGCTCGCCTTGGTTATAATCCCCAAAAGGATAGATCAGTCGTTTCTTGGGTCTTGAATAAAACCAAATCATCATATCCGGATTACTCGGTGAGATTGTAAAACTAACTTCACCACATTCCTTAAAAAACGCATTTTTATATTCCATTATCAGCCGGTTTTCAGTTGTGTATTCACTTGCAAAAAATGGAGCATTCATTCCTTTTATCTCTTTTTGATAAATCACTTTTCCGTTAATCAAGTACGTATAAGAAGCCATAATTAAGGTCATTCTTGGATTCAACTGCGGAGGAAAATCTTTCGTATTAAACTCTTCACGTATATCTTTGGTCTCTTTCCTAAACTGAATTTTGTAGGTCTCATCACCCGATTTTGCTTCCCAGTAACCTCGTTCAAAGACATTTGTGTCGTATACGAATTTATGAGCATTGGCTGCCGTCTGAGCACAAAGTACTCCGGAAAAGGCAAATAGCAACAAGAAGAATAATTTTAGTTTCATTCTGTTTTGCGGTAAAAGACCAAATGGGCAGGCGTTTTCAGTACTCCTCGATTAAAAGTAGGATCTCCAATGTTGCCGCCTATTCTATCGC
>CAMFNC010000195.1 GCA_945965245.1 uncultured Porphyromonas sp.
CTTTTGGGTAATGTGACCAAGGACAAAGAAGTACGAGAAAGTTATTCGCATTACGCCTTTTTGTCTTTCTTTGGTCGCTTGTCTTATGATTATGCACAGAAATACTTCCTCGATCTAACACTGCGTAACGACGCCTCCTCACGTTTCCCCAAAAGCAATCGTAATGCTCAATTCTGGTCTGTGGGATCTATGTGGAAAGCCAAACAAGAAGCATTTCTGAAAGACATCTCTTGGTTAAATCAGGCCAATATTAAATTCAGCACGGGTACTTCCGGTAATGCCTCTATCGGCAACTATGAGTTTTGGTCATTGGCCGGTAAGATTAATCAGTATGAAGCTTCCGATGGATGGGGTATTAAAGATTGTGGAAATGATAAATTGTCATGGGAGAAGCAACTTAAAACAACCTTGGGCTTTGACTTCCGTTTCTTCGATCGTTTGAATGTCAATTTGGAATTTTATAACCGTTTGACCACCAGCATGTTGATGAGCGTCCCCAATCCTTATACCACAGGGTTCTCATCTCTGAATCAAAATGTGGGCAAGTATCGCAATAGAGGCGTGGACCTGCATTTGGATTTTGATATTCTCAAGAATAAGAGCGGAGATTATCTGGCAGCAAACTTTACATTTAACTACAATCAAGACAAGATTCTGGAATTGTTTCAAGGCTTGAATAAATGGATTATCCCCGGTACCGGTATCTGCTATCGCGTAGGTGCCCCCGTAACATTCTTCTATCCGCTGTTCAATCGTATCAATCCGGACAATGGCGAGCCCGAGTGGTTTGTGCCCGGCGAGGATAATTCGATTAAGACGCAAGATCCCAACAATGTAACAAATACATTTAACAGTAACTTGGAGCAAAATACCGGGATACGCCGTTATGCTCCCATAACCGGTGGTTTTGGATTGGAAGGCAATTTCAAAGGCTTTTATGCCCAGGCAGACTTTGCTTTTGTGTTGGGTAAATACATGATTTCTAATGATAATTTCTTCTACGAGAACCCGATTACCCGAGCTCATGTGGCACCTCGACGTACGGTTGCCGATTATTGGAAACAACCCGGCGATAAAGCCAGATTCCCCGGCATCAAGCCCGGTCGCAGATTTACGGAATTCGATTCTCGTCTATTACAGAATGCTTCATTCATGCGCATGAAAAATTTGACAATCGGCTATCGAGTGCCCAAGTCTATTATTTCCAAACAGAATTTTATCACCGGCGCAAAAATCTACTTTACAGGACGAAATCTTTTAACATTTACAAAATTCGAAGGCCCTGACCCTGAAGTGGATAGCAACTTGGCTTTAGGACCCAATCCTAATACAAAACAATTCTCTATGGGGTTAGAGTTGAAATTCTAATTGTAATGATGTATTGAATAATATGAAAAATATCATAAAATTATCGGTTCTCTCACTGCTCTTGGGAGTTGGGATAACCTCATGTGATCTGGATCGCTATCCGGAAAACAGTATTGCCTCGGAAATGTCTCTGACATCTGTTTCCGACGCCAGCAAATGGAATACAGGCTTCATTGCTTCTTTTCGTGCCAGATTGTATGGAGAAATGGCCATGAACCCGGATAAACAGGCCGACCAATTAAATCCCTCATGCGATTTTGGAAATCGCAGTGGCGAAATTCATGGATGGGTTAATTTCAATTCAGATGAAAATGAAATCGCAACGGCATGGTCAAACCTCTACAAAGGGCTGATAAACCCGAACTTCTTCATCGCGAACCATAAAAATATTCAGGTGGAAGAAAAAGACAGGGATGAAATGAATATGTATATTGCTGATGCTCATTTTGTGCGTGCTTATTACTATTCTGAATTGGCACTGAGGTTTGGCTCTCCATATAAAGCAGCCACAGCTTCTCAAGACCTGTGTGTACCTTTGGTGCTGAAGTATGATATTTATGATAAGCCGGCAAGAGCTACCAATGAAGTAATATACGGACAAATTTTTGCAGACTTGGAGCAGGCCGATAAGCTATTTGCTTCCATCGGTGATTCCAAGCTAAAAACCAAGTTACAAGGCAAGGCACAAAGCAATATCTTCACAAGAGATGCTATTTCGGCTTTAAAAGCTCGTACTTATCTGTATATGTCTGAGTGGCAGAAAGCCTATGCAGAAGCTGCAAAATTGATAGCTTCAAAACGCTACCCGTTGATTAAACCGGACCTGAAAGCAATGGAAGCAATGTGGCGCAATGACGAATCTTCCGAAGAAATCATGATGATGTCTATCAGCCGTCCCGACGAATTGCCCAACTCAATCGCTTACTTTGGTGCCTCATCCATAAAGGAAAAAAAGAAAAAGTATCCGGTTTGTTCTCCCGATTGGCTCCCCACGCAATGGATGATAGATTTGTTCGATGCCAAAGATCTTCGCAAAAACATTTACTTCGATGCATCACAGATGACCTTTTACGGAGGTTATAAGTATAAGGGTTTGACCGTTATCTCCAAATTCAAAGGAAATCCGTTATACGCCGCCAATACCACCGATCAGGCATGGGGTATTATACCTAACAGTGTCATTGCCCCAAAAGCTTTCCGCATAGCAGAAACTTATCTGATAGCGGCCGAGGCTGCCTACAAATTGAACGATGAGGCTAATGCCAAGAAATATCTGAATGCTTTGCGTAAGTCTCGTGGTTTGGCTGATGTTACCGTTTCGGGCGATGCTCTGTTCCAGGAGATTAAAGATGAGCGTACACGCGAATTGGCATTCGAAGGCTTCCGCCTTTGGGACTTGCGCCGTTGGGGTATGCCCATGGAAAGACATGATCACCAAACACTGAAAGGTAATTATGATTTCTTGACCAAAGATTTCTTGAATACCAAAATACCGGCAAATCATTATAAGATGGTATGGGCTATTCCTTATCGGGATTTGCAGACGAATCCGAACCTGAAAGGACAACAAAATCCCGGCTGGTAAGAAAAAGCCTTTTCACTCTATATAGAATATTAAGAGAGACCGCCCTTTCGGAGTCGGTCTCTCTTTTTGGCTGAAATTTTTGAATAAAAGAGCCACACACTGAGGTCGCTTAGGCCAAACGTTAAACGTTAAAGAGGATGTATCTTGTCTGATACATCCTCTTTGGCGTTATAGGGGGATAATTTACAATTACTTTTTCCTGAAAACAATGGAGATATCCGTAAACCAAGCATTTCCGGGCATAGGCTCGATGGTCTTATTGCGTTCATCGACCCGAAAATGCAGCACTTTTTCAGAAGAGTCGTTTTTTGCCGGAATGGTAATTATCAAATCAGGTTTATTGTAAGAGAACTTTCCCGTTCTCTTTTTCTCCTGTCTTTCTTTCCGGATGTGCGAATTTGACAATCCGTCATCTTTGCCTTCGGCATAAAAACCTTGAGTGACTAAAACACCGGTATTACTGATAAAATCAAGACTGCCCCATCTTTCTTTGACCGGTTGGCCGTTGATTTCGCGAACTTCTTCAAACTCCCATAAGGTTTTGGTCAATGAGTTTGCCGACTGAATGTTTTGGTTCATTTCGTTCTGATTTCCTTGGCAGGAAGTCAATCCTCCCACGGTCAGAAATACCGTAGCTAATAAGCAAAATACTTTTTTCATTTTTAATACAAATCATTAATAAACGTTTCAAATATACGAAAATAAATTTTATAGACGATAAATGAACCGAAAAAACAATCCCGAAAAGACTCCACGATTAAAATCACACCGATCACTTTTTTATCTTCTTGAACTCCATGTCAAGATATGCAAAGTTCATTGATCTACATGCCATAGATAAAGAAAAAAAAGGGGTATATTTGCCTCAATATCATTTAAACACCCGTAGTGCATTATAGAAAAAGTTGCTCAAAAGATTAAAAATCAGTATATTGTAT
>CAMFNC010000196.1 GCA_945965245.1 uncultured Porphyromonas sp.
CCACTACACTTTCTTCAGGCGAAAAAGTGCTACTTTATTGCATAAAACAACAATAAACACAACTCAAAAAGAAGATCGTAAAAAATCTTTTAAGTACATTTACGAGGTCGAATAAACATCTGGTTACTATCTAATCTATGACAGCAAAACAATCCGATTGCTATGCACGTCTTTTGGCAATAATATGTTCATTCATATTATTAATTTCATCTTGCTCCACCGATAGGACTTCCGGCCAAAATACCATCCAATATAAAGACAGCTTGGAAAGTATAACTTCCGATCCCACCCTTTCGGATTCGATTCTGGATAACATGTTATCCAAAAGCCTTCGGGAGAAAAACAGTATGGCGACCATGTTGCTTTTCAAAGAGAAGGGACGGCGGATGCGCACGGAATCCAAGTTCATAGACGCTGTTCACTTTCACAAAAAGTATTTGGAGGAAGCCATCAACGTAAACGATACCATAGAAATAATCAATGCACTGAACCATTTGGGCACAGATTATCGGCGATTAAACATACTGGATGAGGCTTCCCAATATCATTATCAGGCTCTTTTGGTTTCCGAATCATTTATAACCACTCATCCCAAAGAAGGCAATCGAGGCGTAACCTTTGCTTATAATGGTTTGGGTAATGTGTCGCTATCCCTTACCAAATGGGAAGAAGCCGAACAATTCTTTCAGAAAGCACTGAAAGAAGAGCTGAAAATAAATAACCATCTGGGTGCTGCCATCAATTATGCCAATCTTGGTGCTTGTAAGGAAGGCAGCAATCAAGATGAATTAGCCAAGAACTATTACCTCAAATCCTTGCGATACAACAAATTGGCTCACTCGCAAATGGGGCAAGGATTATGTCACATCCACTTGGGAGGTCTATTGGAAAAAAAGCACGAGTATGTAGAAGCAGAAAAACAATATCGCACAGCTTTTACACTGATGCAACAATCTTCTGATAAATGGCATTGGTTAGAACCCTGTATCTCCTTATCCAGAATACATTTGCTGCTCAAAAAATATGCCGATTTCCATAACAATATCATTGAAGCCGAAATCATTGCCACAGAACTGCCCTCATCTTTACATCTGATACAAATCTACGCCCTAAAATCGCAGTATTACGAGGAGATCGGAGATACCAAACAAGCACTCGAACTTCTCAAGCTTAGCCATTCCCTTCAGGATAGTACCATGAGTCTGCCCAAAGTCAATATGGTTTCCGATTATAGAATCAACTACGAGCGGGAAAAAGGAAACAGACAAATTCAACTATTGAAAGAAAAGAATATCCGCAACGAAAAAATCAATCGCTATACCATCATCATTGCTGGACTAACATTCTTGGTTTTTGCCTTTATCATCCTATTCCTCACATATAGCTCCAGACAAAGAATAAAAAACAATAGGATGCTCAGGGAAATGTCGAATTTCAGAAGTAACTTCTACACCAACATCACGCACGAATTTCGAACACCCATCACCGTTATTCAAGGATTGAGCGAGCAACTCAGCAATGAAGAAAACATGTCACGCGAATTGCAACTCAACTACTTGAGAGCCATCCGCAGACAGAGTGGCAACCTATTGCGTCTGATTAATGATATTTTGGATATCAGTAAATTGAATAGCAAAACCTTTGAACCGGAATGGAAACGAGGAAACTTCGTTGTGTTCGTCGGGATGCTGGTAGAAACATTCGAAGTATTGGCCAAGCAAAAGCAGATCAGTCTGAAATTCGACTCCGAAAGCCAGAACATTACCATGGATTTCGTGCCTTTTTACATTGAAAAGATTATCAACAATCTTCTCTCCAATGCTATCAAAAACACCAAACCCCAAGGTGAAATTCTGGTAAACCTACGCCGCATCGAATCAGAAGAAAAAGCAGTATTGAGTGTGTCGGATAACGGGATCGGCATCAACCAAGAAGACCTCAAAAACATCTTCAAACTATTTTATCAGGGAGGTCGACACAGCATACCCACCGGATCGGGTGTGGGGCTTTATTATACCCAACTGTTGGTTAGAGAAATGAGTGGATCGATAGAAGTGGACAGTCAAGAGGGCGTGGGAAGTGTATTCACCGTTATGCTGCCACTGCAAAACGAGAAACAGAAAAACATCGATCTATGGAGCTGTGAATCCCCTTTCAAACCTATCACATCCCTTATCCAAGAGGAATTGCAACCGATTCAGATAGAGGAGGACAACGAGTCGGGTGTCCACTCCAAAGGCAAACTGAAAATATTGATAGTGGAAGACAATAAAGACGTCTTGCTCTACATCCAAAGCCTACTGCAAAACCGATATTCATTGATCGTGGCCGAAAATGGCCAGGAAGGACTGGAAAAAGCATCAGAATTCATACCGGACATTATCGTATCGGACATTATGATGCCGATAATGAACGGATACCAATTGTGCGAAAGCGTCAAAAAATCCGCCTTGCTGAACCATATTCCCATCATCCTGCTCACAGCACGCACTACCGAAGATGACAAACTCGAAGGGTTGCGTTGCGGAGCCGATGCTTACATCAAAAAACCTTTCAATGCAGAAGAATTATCTCTTCAGATTGAAAACATCTTAACCCGACGTGACCTCCAAAAAGAAAAATACATTCGGGCATTCGAAACAGAATACGAACGTCGCGAATTTCAAAAAAGCAACATCGAAAATTCCGATACCTCACAACAGAGCGACGAAAATATCAAGTTCGTATTTCGTGTCACTCAGATAATTCAGGACAACATCCAAACATCGGGTCTCAGCTCATCTTTCATTGCATCGCAGTTATACATGAGCGTTTCGCAACTAAACCGCAAGCTGAATGCCATCATCGGCTCTTCGGCCACCGTTTTGATTAATCAAATCAAAATCAGAAAAGCCAAGAAACTACTTAGACACACCGACATCAGCATAGCGGATGTGGCCAGCCAATGCGGATATTATGACCCACCATACTTCACACGTACTTTCAAAAAAGCCACAGGATTAACCCCTTCGCAATATCAGTCTCAACAGAATTTGCAACAAGAGGAATAACCTGCCTCCCTTTCATTTTCCATCCCCCAATTTCATGTGTCCACCTTCTCACCGGAGATGATCATATCTCACTGTGTGATAGGCTGAAAAATTTCATGCATATTTTGCAAAAAATTTATGCATAACTGCGCGCAATTTATGCATAAATTAAATCCAATTTGTGTTAGATTTTTTGACGCACCACACTCTACTTCTTTTTAGTTCTTCACAAAACGTTTAGCTTTCCCATTGCCTTTTGTTTGCAAAGCGATTATTGTACCTTTGCACTTGTATTTTTATCTGCTTTTCATATTGTTGCTTAAGCAGAAATATTTAAAATTCAATAAGAGTGTAAATTTCAATACTTCTACAATTACTCCGAAATGGAGAATTAATAAAAATTGAAAGAATACAAATTATGCTGAAAAAGATACCTCACACCCTCGTTATTATTTTCTCGTTGATTATTTTTTGTGCTGGACTCACATGGCTTGTTCCGGCAGGAGAATTCAACTATCAGACCGTGGAAGTAAATGGTGTATCGCGTAGTGTGGTGGTCGATAATTCATATCACAGTGTGGAAAAATCACCACAAACGTGGCAGATATTCTCTTCGTTTCTCGAAGGATTTGAGCGTCAGGCAGCAATCATTGCGTTTGTACTCATCATCGGAGGTGCTTTTCAGATACTCAACAGCAGCAGGGCGGTAGATTCCGGTATCTACTCTTTCCTCAATTTTACCCAACGGCTCGAAAAACATACTTTTATGAGCCGAATCGGAGTAAACAATCTGATCATTATCCTTGTGATGACCCTTTTCAGTTTGTTTGGCTCCATTTTCGGAATGAGCGAAGAAACGCTGGCTTTTGTTATCATCATCGTACCTCTCGCCATCTCGATGGGATACGATTCGCTGACAGGATTGATGATGGTTTACGTTTCGGCACACGTAGGGTTTACGGGAGCCACGCTCAATCCTTTTACCATCGGGATTGCACAAGGACTTTCGGGATTGCCACTGTTTTCGGGAATAGGCTATCGGGTATTCTGCTGGATTGTATTCACGGTCTTCATCATCGCAGTTACACTGATTTATGCTAAAAGAGTCAAAAAAAATCCCAAACTGTCGCCTATGTATCAGGCCGATAGTTATTGGCGAAAGCGAGAAGCCGACACGGAATCCCAATCACTTGCGAAAAAAGCAACGCCAAGCACATGGGTGGTATTTGTCTTCACATCTCTGATTTTGATGACACTGTCGTTTCTTTATCCCCAAACGACCTTTTCGGTAGGTCTGCATGCCTATACTTTGGTCTGCATTCCTGTTATCGCATCGCTTTATGTCGTTTCGGGATACTTTTCCATCCGAAAATCAGCCCAGTTGTTTATCCTCAATTTGTTGGGCCTTACCATCCTGTTTTTGGTTGTAGGCGTCATGGGGTACCAATGGTATCTGCCCGAAATTTCGGCATTGTTCCTCTGTATGGGTGTTTTTGCCGGAATAGCCAATGGTATGAGTGCCAATGGCATTACTTCCGAATTTATTGCCGGCGTGAAAGATATGCTTACGGCAGCGTTGGTTATCGCACTTGCGGGAGGAATCATTCAGGTCCTATCTGATGGCAAGATAATGGATACCATTCTCTATTCGCTGGCTCAGGTAATGGAGAGTGCGGGGAAAACCGCTACTGTCGGTATTATGTTTTTGATTCAAGCCATCATCAATATTTTCATTCCTTCGGGCTCTGCCAAAGCTGCTCTCACGATGCCCATCATGGCACCGTTTTCGGACGTTATCGGGCTTTCACGCCAAGTTACCGTAATGGCTTATCAATTCGGAGACGGAATTACCAACATGATAACGCCTACCTCCGCCGTGCTTATCGGCGCAATAGGCATTGCCAAAGTTCCTTACGAGGTGTGGTTCAAGTGGTTTTGGAAGATATTGGTTTTGCTGATGATATTGGGATTCCTTTTGCTCTTGCCCACCGTTTCGATGCAATTAAATGGCTTTTGAGATTCTCCCATTATTCCACTATCCTCTCTGAAACATGAATTTCCATTCGAAAGCATGGGCTGACTGATGCCCGGCCGAAGCCGGCTGTCACAGGATACGCAGAGCAATATGTGCACATGCTTCGGCATCGGCCAATGCATGGTGATGGTTCTTCAAATCGAAGCCGATGTGAGCCGAAACCGTGTGTAATTGATGATTGGGCAGCATCGGAAAGACTCGACGTGACGCAATGCAGGTGCAGAAAAATAGATAGTTTGGATAAGGCATCTCATAATGTTCGTAACAGCGTTTCAGGCAAGTCTCATCAAAAGCTTTGTTGTGTGCCACCAGAGGCAATCCATCCAGTCGAGAGGCAATCTCCATCCATACTTCCGGGAAACTAAGCGCATCATCGGTATCGGCGGCCGTCAGACCATGCACCCGGGTATTCCAATAGTTGTAAAAATTGGGATATGGTCTTATCAGGCGATAAAATCGATCCACCAACTTCCCTCCACGAACAATCACAACGCCCACGCTGCACACACTGGTATGCTTCCCGTTAGCGGTTTCAAAATCTATGGCTGCAAAATCTTTCATCTCTAATTTTTTCCCATTTAGTTGTCAATCCTTTTCTGAGGCTTTACGATAGCGATCCTCAAACTTTTCTGCGGTAATGAACTACCTATCTCGTAAGAGGCTGACAGCAGAATAGCCCCCGAACCATCACAAACAAGTTCTGCTCCAGTGATTTTGCTGATATAATCCGTATCCATTTGCTCTACCGGCAAAACGAGAAACAAATCTGCCACAAATTGCAGGATTTCTTTCCATTTAATCCGAAACCCGATATAAATGCTTTTTTTCCTCTCAATCGCTTTTTATCTCGGGGAAAAAGTAAATCATTCCAGACCACACCCCGGGATTGCAGTCTGCGAGCCGCCAACCGATTGGCACGCCGCTCAGTCCAAAAAGTATTGTGTGCATAATCCTGCCTCTGCCCCTCCCAAATGGCACTGAGCAAACTGGGCAATCCGATGACAGGCAGATAGAGCCATCCCCACTGTCGGCTGTCCAGTACATGTCCGAATTCATGCATACAGACGGGATGAGTGTGAAAATATCGTTCAAAAGATTCTGTATGATTCGGCATACGCCGACATTGGACTATGACCACGAAGCCCAGACTGATAGCAAAATGCGAACCGGCATTCTGCACCAGGAGAAAGATGACACCGGCATGACGGCTCAATCTAACGGCAGGCTCACGGTGCATACATATCACCCACAAGGCACATAGCCAACCGATATGACACTGCGGCCACTGCCAAAGCCATCGAGCACATAGCTCGGTCATACTGCCATGCCACATCATGTGCCATAAAGAGACTGCCAAACGGCGTCTGACCACGACCCCAATAAGCATCGACAGCCATGGAAGAGCCACGAATATAACGATAAAGAGGATCATCAACATGACTTGGATGTCAGACCATCGCGCTGCAAAAGAGCTTCGATACGAGGACTGCGTCCGCGGAAGGCTTCATAGAGCAACTCGGCATCACGCTTATCGCCCTGCTCCAACACTTCATGGCGAAACTTTTTTGCCACCTCACGGCTGAATATCCCTTGCTCGCGGAAGTAGCCGAAGGCGTCTGCATCCAATACTTCTGCCCACTTATAGCCGTAATATCCGGCTGCATAACCTCCGGAAAAGATGTGATTGAATGATGTGCTCATTACACATCCGTCTGGCGCAGGCGGTAGTATCAGAGCTTTATGCCAGGCCTCATCTTCGAAAGATTTGACATCTGCATCGGCAGGCATTGGCTCTTCTCTGTGATGGTATGCCATATCCAGATAGCCGAAACTGAGCTGGCGACAGGCCGAGTAACCTACCAAAAAGTGTCGAGCCGCCAACATGCGGTCTATCAGCTGGCGTGGCATCCGCTCTCCGGTGATGTAATGGCAGGCAAAGGTGTCTAACCACTCCGGTTCGGTGAGCCAATTTTCCATCAACTGGCTTGGCAATTCCACAAAGTCGCGTGCCACCGATGTGCCGGATAGCGATGAATGGCGGCAACGACTGAAAAGTCCGTGCAGCGAATGACCGAACTCATGCAGGAAAGTGCCCACTTCGCCGACTGTCAGCAGGCTGGGTTTATCGGCCGTGGACGGGGTAAAATTCATGACTATGACGACATGCGGACGATGGTCACACCCTCGGACATCCCGATACTGATCTTGCAAATTGTTCATCCAGGCGCCACTGTGCTTGCCCTTACGTGGGAAAAAGTCGGCGTATAGCAGTCCGATGTATTCGCCATCCTCGTCACGCACCTCATACACAGTCACATCCGGATGATATACGGGTATGGATTTATTGCGCACAAAGTTGATACCATAGAGTCTTGTAGCCAGACCGAATACCCCCTTGATGACTTGTTCCAGACGGAAATAAGGTCTCATCATCTCATCATCTATTCGATAATGCTCTTGCCTATACTGCTCTGCCCAGTAACTCCAATCCCACGGCATCAGAGCTTCCACTTGTCCATTTCGGTGTGCATAATCTTCTATGAGCTTCAATTCCTCCTGTGCCACCGGCTTATATGCCGCCAGTAGCTTGTCCAGCAGCCCATATACTGCTTCGGGTTGCTTGGCCATGCGGTCATGCAAAACCATATGAGCAAACGAAGGATAGCCCAGTAGGCGGGCCGAATTCATCCGATTATCGGCTATTTCACGAAGTATCTTCTCGTTATTGTATTCATTGTCTTTTGCTCCCACGCTCATCTTGGCACGATACATCTGCTCACGCAGGTGCCTATGCCGATTGTGCTGCATAAAAGAAACGTAAGATGGAGCAGAAAGATCGAAGAGCCAGCCCCCACTCTCCCCCTTATTCCGGGCACGCTGACGCGCCATATCTAGTGCCGTGGCAGGCATACCCTCCACATCATCGGGTGCAGTGAGCAGCAGAGTATAGTTCTGCTCGTCTTTGAGCACATTCTGTCCGTAAGTCAGCGTCAGTTGGCTTTGCCTGAGGCTCAGTTCCTCCAACTTCTTCTTCTCTTCATCGGGAAGCAACGCTCCGCTGTCCTTAAAACCGTCGTATGCCTCTTGGAGCAGACGCATATCTTCTTCATCCAGAGCAAGACTATCCCTCCGGTCATAGACCTGTTTGATGCGTTCGAATAATGGCTGCGAAAGCGAAATATAATTGCCCAACTCCGTCAGTTCAGGCATGATTTCCTGCGAAATGGCCTGCAAGCCATCGGTACTATTACTATGCAGTAGATTAAAGAAAATGCCGGAAACCCGCTCCATCTTGTCACTGCCGTGCTCCATAGCCAGCAGTGTGTTTTCGAACGTGGGCAGGTCCGGATTATGAATAATGCTGTCTATCAGTGCACGCTTTTCTGCAATGGCTTCGCGAAAGGCCGGCAGAAAGTCCTCTTCCGTGATTTTGTCGAAAGGATAAGCACCATAAGGCGTATCGTAAGGCTTGAAGATGGGATTGGTCATATCATATATATTAATTACAGACATACAGACATCTAAGTTCCGAATTTATTTTCGGATGATAGCCATCCGTTTTCGTGTATTATACCCAATTATGATGAGATAAAAGTTAGGTATTTTTCGCTAAAAAACCATTATCACACTGTAAATCAGCGATGTATAGAAAAATCCATTCCAGTGCAAATACCCCCATTTTTGAGTATTGTGCCGTAAGAGAAGGCATTATAATTTTGCAAATAATTATAAAAAACAATCGATTCAATTTATTTAACCAGACAAAAGACAATGAAAACTAAAGTAATGTTAGTCATGGCAACAGCCATACTTTTGGGTGTATTCAGCTGTAAAAAGGATGAACCAAAGAAGAAAATTGAAACCACACAGAGAGAATTAACGGTCGATGCTCACGATTATTCCAATTGGACTTACGTGAATCTGCGCACCGGTGAGATGGTCACCAAAAAGGATTTCAGTGACTGGAACCTCTGTCAAGTGGATATGAAAACCGGTAAGAAGACGGTCTTGGACACCCAAAAGGGTGAAGGTAGCGAAGCCGATGTCAAGATAGACTGGCACATAGCTTTTCACCAAAACCAAATGCACACGAATAGCGGCACGGTTATGATGACGGATAAGAAAGAATTGTCTGCTGTCAAGGAATTTCCCACTACAGGATTTCAGCCCGATAAAGAATATGTCAACTCTTTGATGGTTAAGATGGATATGAAATTAATGGCACAGGGTAAAATATGGTACGCCTCTAAAGCTGTGGTAAATCCCGTATTTGGCAATGCTTTTACCAAAAAAGGAAGCATGGGCAACGCCAAATACATCCCCTCTGACTACGTATTCCTGCTCCGGTGCAAAGATGGCAGCACAGCCAAGCTGAAGTTTCTGGATTTTCTGAACGCTAAAGGTGAAAAAGGATACGTCAAATTCGCTTACGAATTCTCCGGGAAATAGGGATAATCGGGAAAATACGATAGAATAGTGTATTATGAATAAGATTTACATCTTATTGCTTTTCATGGCAGCGGTGGCTCTCCCGGCCACCGCTGTTGCTAATAACGTTACCGACCGGTATCCTTATTCCATATCGGGTACGGTCACGGATGAGCAAGGCGAGCCATTGGCCGGTGTATCTGTATGGGTCAAAGGTACTACCATCGGAGCACAAACAGACGCCAAAGGTTTTTACTTAATTAAAATGCGAGAGAAGAAAGACGTTATACTTCGTTTTTCTTGCATGGGGTATAAAACCATTTTTCGCAATGTGGTTTTTTCCCCCGATGGGCAAGCCAAAGAATCCATCACGCTGCCGGCATCGGCCAATCAATTGGAAGAAGTGGTTGTAACCGGCAGTCGTGTGGAAAGGAAGTTGAAAGATGTGCCGGAATTGGTTCAGGTAATTGGTCGGCATGAAATAGCCCATCTCAATCCCATGTCGTTCGAATCGCTACTGCAATACGAACTACCCGGCTTGCAAATCGGATTTAACTCTATGAGCCAGAAGCCCACCATCCAATACCAAGGGGTCAGCGGCAAATATCTACTATTTCTCATTGATGGCGAGCGGGTGAGTGGCGAAGGAACCGGCCAGATGGCGGATTTGAGTCGCTTCAATATCGATGACATTGAACGGGTGGAAGTCATCAAAGGCGCACAGAGCATCATGTACGGTTCGAATGCGCTGGGAGGTGTTATTAATGTGATTACCAAGAAAGCCAATCGACCGCTCATGGGCAATATCAACATTCGATACGCCGGTATAAACGGACAGAAATATACGGTAAACGTGGGGGTCAAGCGCAGTAACTTCTCCACATACTCTTCCGTTACGCACCGCAGGATGGAGACCTATACCATTAATGATACTGATGGCAAGGGATATGTGGTGGTTACTCCGAATGGCTCTACGTCTAAGGTATATGAACCACCCTCCACTACCATCAACGGATACCGGATTTGGGACTTCACACAGCGACTGGGTTATGTGTTCGGCAAGAAGTTGAGTGCAGAAGTCAAGGGCACTTATTACCACAATAAGCAAAACAAACGAACCTATACCAAGCACCGTGATTACTTCTCGGATTATACCCTCAACGGGCGTCTGAATTATCTGCCAGCAGAAAATCACGAAATTCATGTATCGTATGTATTCGACCGCTACAAGAAAGATAAAGACTTTGAGGAAGCCCACTTCGTGCGCACCGACTACATCAATCATCTACATATTCTACGAACCGACTATGCCGGCACATTCGGCAGTCACACGCTCAGTGCCGGACTAGATGCCAAACACGAATATCTCAAGCACTATATGCTCAAAGACAGTGCCGACGCAGCGGGTTGCAATACAGCCTTGTATTTGCAAGAAGATTGGAAGATTGCATCCCATCTCAATTTGGTGGCAGGGATGCGTGCCGATTACAATACCAAATATCATTGGCATGCCACTCCTAAAATTGCACTAATGTATCGCCCTATCGAACAGCTTACATTTCGCGGCGGATACTCACACGGCTACCGCTCTCCCACCCTCAAAGAGCTGTATGAAGAATACGACATGGGCGGCTTGGGCTTCATGACGATATACGGGAACAAAGATTTGAAGCCGGAAACCAGTCGGCAGATAACTCTATCCACAGAGCTTGGCTACAAAGGCATGATCTTCTCCGTATCTTGTTATCACAATCGGTTCAAAGACAAAATCGTAATGCGCTCCACAGGCGAAGGCAATCAGGATTTACGCTATGTCAATGCCGAGTCGGCCAAAACTGCCGGTATAGATTGCATATTCTCTACCCGCATCAGCCGTAAGTTCCGGTTCACAAGTTCCTATTCATACATCCGGGACTATCAGGAGGTAGATGGCAAAAACACCTCTTATATGCGTCCGCACAGCGTAACTTTCGGCGGCACTTATCAACAGGACTTCGGCTCCGTATGCACCACCCTTTCGCTCAACGGACAATGGGCATCGCCGCTGACCACCCACTATTTTTCCAACAAGAAGACCTACGAAAAAATCCATTATACCGCCCGCACGCTCTGCTCGCTCAATTTAGCAGTAAAGGTACCTCATGGTATCTCCGTGATGCTGGGCGTGGACAACCTGTTCAATTATAAAGACAAAGCAGCTGACAGCCCTTTGCAACTGCCGCAAAAAGGTATCGGCATGGTGGGCACATTAAATATTAATTTAGCGGATTTATTCGGCAAATAGCCGTTCCACCGCATGTTATAATATTCTTTTGGGGACTATTTTTTTCAGAGGCTGTGTAGAAACTTTATTTCGGCGCAGCCTTCTTTCTTTATACAGCCTTCTAAGTACTTTCAATACAGCCATTTAATGATGTTTTACGTGCAGCTTTTTGTGGGGTATGTCAAAACAAGGGTTTTGATGCGCCCTCTTTATACATAAATCGTTTTCAATTTATGCATAAATTAAAATCAGTTTATGCATAAATTGCACGCGTTTTATGCATAAAAATTTTCAACACTTTCAAACGGCGACTATACTCAACCCGAATGCATGTTGCACACCATTATATATATGGTGAGAAACTCTGTCATCATTTGGCAGGGCTAAAGTCCAAGCGGCTTATCATCGTTTTGAGCATTTCATGCTTTTGTATCATCGAAAAAAATGTGTTTTTTGAATGAAAATTCATATCAACTATTGCACAATTCGAGAATTGCTGTATCTTTGCACTGCAATTGCGGAAGTAGCTCAGTTGGTAGAGCATAACCTTGCCAAGGTTAGGGTCGCGGATTCGAGTTCCGTCTTCCGCTCTAAGCAGCCCAAGTGGCGGAATTGGTAGACGCGCTCGTTTCAGGTGCGAGTGTTTAACAGACGTGCAGGTTCGATTCCTGTCTTGGGCACCCCTCTTTGCAATCAATGCTATTTTAGCAAACAACGCTGTAATAAGCGCGGGTGGTGGAATTGGTAGACACGCTACTTTGAGGGGGTAGTGCCGGTAACGGTGTGTGAGTTCAAATCTCATCTCGCGTACGATGTGAAGTATATCAAGGTTATAAGACAAGTTTCATTTGGGTCTTATAACCTTTTTTTATTGCTATTGAAAGAATGATAGTTTTCCCTCATGCCAAAATCAATTTAGGCTTATATATCACCAGAAAGTTGTCCAATGGTTATCACTCATTGGAAACGCTCTTCTACCCCATTCCATTAGAAGATGTGCTGGAGGTTTTGCCTCGCACAGATGACCATACCGAAGACGAATTGCTAATCAGCGGAGTTGTGCCGGAAGGCAATCCGAACGACAATCTGGTGCTGAAAGCGGTGCGCGCCATGCGCGAAACAGCCCACATTCCGCCCCTGCAAATCGCTCTACACAAACATATCCCGGCACAGGCCGGTATGGGAGGCGGTTCTGCAGATGCCACAGCCATGCTCCGTCTGCTGCGCGATGAATATGCCCCGCAAACGGATTATGAGCAAATAGCTAACATAGCCAAACGTTTGGGGGCGGACTGTCCGTTTTTTCTGTACAATACAGCTTGTGTGGGCAGAGGCATAGGCGAAATACTGACGCCGATGCCGGAGGTCGATTTGAGCGGCTATCACATTCTGGTGGTAAAGCCTCCTATTGCCATTCGCACGGCGGAAGCCTTCGGCGGACTGAAACATTTATCCAAACCGCCCCAGCCCATTGAGGATTTGGTGCTACGCCCCATCTGTGAATGGAAAGATTGCTTATGCAATGATTTCGAAACAAGTCTATTTCCCATCTATCCTGCCATTGCCGAAATCAAAACCCGCCTCTATGACCACGGAGCTATCTATGCTTCCATGAGCGGTTCCGGCTCTGCTGTTTACGGCATCTTTGCAGAGAAGCCTCAACTTCGGCAAGAAGATTTTGCTAATTGCTTTGTATGGCAGACGAGACTGTAGATTTGAAGAGGTGGATGCCCACCTCACTCAAAGAGATGCGTTTGCATGGATGGGAAGAGCCGGATGTTATACTCTTCTCTGGCGATGCTTATGTAGATCACCCCTCATTTGCTGCCGCCGTGGTGGGGCGATTTTTGGAGTCACTGGGGCTGCATGTGGCTGTGGTGCCTCAACCCAATTGGCGCGATGACCTGCGCGACTTCAAAAAATTAGGACGGCCACGGCTTTTCTTCGGCGTATCTGCCGGAGCCATGGATTCCATGGTCAATAAATACACCGCTCACAAACGCCTGCGCAGCGAAGATGCTTATACGCCGGACGGGCGCAACGATATGCGTCCAGAATATCCCACCATAGTCTATACCCAATGTCTGAAGAAACTCTTTCCGGATGTGCCGGTAGTCATCGGCGGCATCGAAGCGAGTCTGCGCCGTATAACACACTATGACTACTGGCAGAATAAGTTGATGCCCTCCATGCTTAGCTTGAGCGGAGCTGATATGCTGATATACGGTATGGGAGAATTACCTTTGGAGGAGCTGGTAAGAAGATTGCGCAGTGGTGAAAGGCTGACGGAAATGGAAGACCTGCCTCAAACGGTAATCAAGCGTCCGACAACAGTCGTAGAGGTAACAAATAATGACCTGGTATTGCACAGCCATGAAGAATGTCTGCGAGATGGCAAAATGCAGGCCGTGAACTTCAGACACATCGAAGAGGAAAGCAACTCCATTCATGCCAAACGACTACTCCAGCGTATCAGCACGGATACCATCATTGTCAATCCGCCATTTCCTCCCATGACTGAATCTCAGATAGATCGCAGCTTCGACCTGCCTTATACGCGTATGCCACACCCTCGCTACAAAGGCAAACGCATCGCGGCATACGAAATGATACGGCATT
>CAMFNC010000197.1 GCA_945965245.1 uncultured Porphyromonas sp.
ATGGTACCCGGATTTGCTTTCTTTGCCAATCTGCCTCAGTGGGTCAAAGAACCATACAAACGATTCTTGGAAAACCAGATTCGGGAGCATTGGGATTTCTCCGGGACACCCATCAATATCTTTATTCGCGAAAAATAATCATCAAAAGTTTGCAGAATAAAAAAATATTCATATCTTTGAGATGTGTTTTTCATGATTAAACAATTAAGATTAACGACTTTCAGGAACCATTGTGCGGGAGCATAGTGGTTCTGTTTTATATATACCCCTAAGCATCAACTGGTTATAACATATTTATTGTATTTTCACCAATCATCTAACCGCGCTTCTGCTTCAACACGATTTTCAATCTTGTCAGGAAGAGAGGGGAAGAAATCCATTCCCGTGATGCGTTCCACTTGGTCAATGGAATTGACATAAAAATCTTTTTTTCTATTTCCATCCGTATTACGACACACAAAACCAATACCCTTTGGCGTACCGCTAAGACAGACAACCACCTTGAAAAAAGCCTCGGGCACTGCTATCTGATTTGTACCGATAAATTCATGTTCGCGTCGCAAAAATATCGGTCCGCAAACAATGTAGATATCCCCATACTTGACAGCCCAATTTCTGCAAGCCATTTCAATCTCATTCCAGTCGCCCGAATTAAGCCGTCGGTTTTGCGGACAGATATTAGTCATCAGAAAAGTCTCATACATGGCATCCTTATCCCATTTATTATCACCGGCCGGACACATATGCCCACGATCGTAGCCACTACCTCGATAGTCGGCAAATGAAGCTCGAGGTGCAGGCACATCATAATCTTCGTGAAAAGCCCGACTCATCCGCTTGCCCTGTCCCTGTGCATGTTCACGTGTCAAATGCCATGCCACCCAGTTGGGCACTTTCATATCTGCATTATACGAAACCGTATAGGCCTTTCGATAGAGAATTTGTTCGGGAATATTACGAAGCGGAGCCGGTATTTCGATGCCCGTTTGCTGAGCAGAAAGCAGCTGGATAAATAGAAGCAGAGTGCCGAACAGCACACCGATTCGGAGTGGTTTCATAGAGAATTGCCTGTTTTACAATTCAAAAATACATAATCTTTCCTGGCAATAGTATGGCAGAGAATAGTACCAATCTGTTTTTTATGGCTAATTTAGAGGACATTTTGAATAGAAATACATCATTGATTATCATGAAACAAACCATTTTAGTAACCGGTGGAACTGGTTATATAGGTTCTCATACCACCGTGGAATTGCAACAGGCAGGCTACGATGTGGTTATCGTGGACGATCTCTCCAATTCTAACATAGATGTGCTCCAAGGCATAGAAGCCATCACCCACATCGCCCCCCAATTTTATCAAGGTTCATGCAATGACGAAGCATTGGTGGAACGCATTTTTACGGAAAATCCATCCATAACCGGAGTAATACACTTCGCTGCCAGCAAAGCCGTGGGCGAATCGGTGCAGAAACCACTCATGTACTATCGCAACAACATATTATCGCTCATCGTCATTTTGGAAGCCATGCAACGACATGGCACGCGCGGCATCGTGTTCAGCTCCAGCTGCACAGTGTATGGGCAGCCCGACGAGCTGCCGGTTTCCGAAAATGCGCCCATCAAACCGGCACTTTCGCCCTATGGCAATACCAAGCAAATCAACGAAGAAATCATCCGTGATACCATTCATTCGGGAGCCGGATTTCGAGCCGTATTGCTTCGATATTTCAATCCCATCGGTGCACATCCATCTGCTCTGATTGGCGAACTGCCCAACGGTGTGCCTCAGAACCTTATTCCATACCTAACCCAAACGGCTGCCGGCATCCGCAAAGAGCTGAGCGTTTTCGGCAATGACTACAATACTCCCGACGGTAGTTGCATACGCGACTATATCAACGTACAAGATTTGGCGGTGGCACACGTGGCAGCAATCCGACGCATGCTGGCCAATCAACTCGAAGGAGAAAACCCGGAAGTCTTCAACGTGGGCACAGGACGCGGCGTAAGCGTGCTGGAATTGATTAAGACCTTCGAAGCCGTAACCGGCGTAAAAGTGCCACACAAAATCGTAGGCAGGCGCAAAGGAGATATCGAACAAGTCTGGGCCAATGCCGAGCGAGTCAACCAAATATTGGGATGGCATGCCCACAGAGATCTGGGCGAAACATTGCTCAGTGCCTGGCATTGGCAACAACATCTGGACCAAAAGAAATCATAATACAATTATTTATATCCCCTAATTTATGAAAATAGTAAAAATGTTATGCCTCACAGCCGGCTTGATGGCCATGGCTCCCGTGGCAGGTTCGGCAGCCGTTTCTGCATCAACAGATAAGACGTCGCACATGACTCCGGAGATGTTTCTCAGCATGCATCGTGTAGGAGGATTTGATTTGAATGCCCGTGGTGAAATAGCGGTCTATGCCGTTTCCACACCCAACATCCAAGAAAACAATTCACGCACGCAAATCTATACCGTGCGCATGGACGGCACAGCACGCACACAAATCACCAACCTCAAAAAAGGTGCACACTCCCCTCGTTGGATTCCGGCATCCAACCCCGAACGCATTGCCTACATGACCTCGGAAAGTGGTAGCTCACAGCTCTGGAGCATGCTGCCCGACGGTTTGCGTATCGCCAGCATTTCTTCTATTTCGCCGAGGCAATGTATCAGGTCTGTATGTGACATATTGTTATTTACAAATAAGATAAGGGGGGGGGGGGGGTA
>CAMFNC010000198.1 GCA_945965245.1 uncultured Porphyromonas sp.
AAAGAAAAGTATGCCGCTGCCGGTCGTTTTCCCGGTGGATTTACCAAACGCGAAGGTCGCGCATCGGATTATGAAATCCTAACTTGCCGTCTGGTAGACCGCGCTCTGCGTCCGCTCTTTCCGGAAGATTTCCATGCCGAAGTTTATGTCAATATAATTCTCTTCTCCAGCGATTGCGAAAATATCCCCGATGCTTTGGCCGGTTTGGCAGCATCGGCTGCATTGGCTGTATCGGATATTCCCTTCAACGGCCCTATCAGCGAAGTGCGTGTGGCTCGTGTGGATGGCAAAATGGTCATCAACCCCACATTCGAACAGCTGGAGCGTGCCGACATTGATATGATGGTGGGCGCCACTCTAGACAATATCATGATGGTGGAAGGCGAAATGGATGAAGTGCAAGAGCACGAAATGCTGGATGCCATCCGCGAAGCTCACGAAGCCATCAAAGTGCAATGTCAAGCTCAGCTGGAGCTTTCGGAAGCTGTGGGCAAAATGCAGAAGCGCGAATACTGTCACGAAGAAAACGATGACGAATTGCGCAAAGACGTGCACAACAAATGTTACGCCAAGGCTTATGCCGTGGCCACTGGCGGCACCGGTAAGCAGGAGCGTACCGAGGCTTTTGCCGCTATCGTGGAAGAATATAAAGCTGCCTATACCGAAGAGGAGCTGGAAGCCAAAGCCGGTATGATAGACCGCTATTACCACGATGTGGAAAAAGAAGCCATGCGCCGTGCCATCTTGGACGAAGGTAAGCGTTTGGATGGTCGTAAGACCACGGAAATCCGCCCCATCTGGATTGAAACGGACTGTCTGCCTGGCCCGCACGGATCTGCCATCTTTACCCGTGGTGAAACGCAGTCGCTTACTTCTGTAACTTTGGGCACGAAGAGCGATGAAAAGTTGGTGGACGATGTGCTGAACAATGATAAGGAACGTTTCCTCTTACATTATAACTTCCCCCCGTTCTCCACGGGTGAAGCCAAAGCACAGCGCGGTGTGGGTCGTCGTGAAATCGGTCATGGCAATTTGGCTCACCGTGCACTCAAACGCATGATACCGCAGGATTACCCCTATGTGGTTCGTGTGGTAAGCGATATTTTGGAGTCTAACGGCTCTTCATCCATGGCCACCGTATGCGCCGGTACGCTGGCATTGCGTGATGCCGGTGTGCAAATCAAAAAGCCCGTTTCCGGTATTGCCATGGGTTTGATTTCCGAAAACAAGGGTACCAATTACGCCATCTTGAGCGATATTCTGGGCGATGAGGATCACTTGGGCGATATGGACTTCAAGGTTACAGGCACAAAAGATGGTATCACCGCCACTCAGATGGATATCAAAGTGGATGGTTTGAGCTATGAAATCCTGACCAATGCCCTCGAACAAGCCAAGCAAGGTCGTATGCACATCTTGGATAAAATCATGGAGGCTCAGCCCGAGACTCGCGCTGACCTCAAACCGCATGCTCCCCGCATCGAAAAAATGCGCATCGGCAAAGAATTCATCGGTGCTGTTATCGGCCCGGGCGGAAAGATTATCCAAGGTATTCAGGAAAAGAGCGGTGCTACTGTCAATATCGAAGAAGTGGATAACTGCGGCGTGATTGAAATCAGTGCCAACAATAAGGCTGCCATCGATGCAGCCATCGGCATGATTAAGGCCATCGTGGTGATACCCGAAGCAGGTGAAACCTACCAAGGTAAAATCAGCAGTGTGATGCCTTATGGCTGTTTTGTGGAATTTCTGCCCGGCAAGGATGGTTTGCTGCACATCAGCGAAATCGACTGGCGTCGCTTCGAAACTATCGAAGAAACCGGTCTGAAAGAAGGCGATGTTATCGAGGTGAAGTTGCTGGAAATCGATCCCAAGACCGGCAAATTCAAGCTCAGCCGCAAGGCTTTGCTGCCCAAGCCCGAAGGATATCAGGAAGCCGAACGCCGTCCACGTCGTGAGCGTGGCGACCGCCCCGAACGTGGTGAACGCTTTGAGCGTCGCGACCGTCGTGATAATCGTGGCGAATATGGTGACCGTGGCGAGCAACGCTCTTCTCACCATCGTCAAGATGAGGAGTAACTAAGTCTGTGCGCCGATTTTGGCACACAGACCCATAATACATGAGAATGCAGGTGAATGTTCGTATTCGCCTGCATTCTTTTTATACGATCAAATGAAAGATGCAGATGTATATGGATTGTTTATTGTTTCCTGTGATAGACTATAATTATATTTCAATCTTAGTGGCAATATACGACTGAAACATGCTAAAATAAGAGGCTAATTCCTTTGTTTTGTTGTTAATGCAATAAAAATCCGTATATTTAGTCTGACTTTGTACAAAATAATCATGAATAATATGATATTTTCGACTAAGCAGAAGATTATCTGGTTGATTGTGGCCGGGGCTTTGGTGGGAGGCATTGCTTTGTTTTTATACGGATTGCGCTTTCATACCTTTTTGGGCAATGATCCCAAGGCTTGCATCAACTGCCATATCATGGAGCCGTATTATGCTACATGGATGCACAGCTCGCATGGCAGGAATACCAACTGCAACGACTGTCATGTGCCTCACGAAAACTTTGCTCGCAAATGGTTCTTCAAGGGGATGGATGGTTCGCGTCACGTGGCTATGTTTGTAACTCGGCGTGAACCCTTTGCCATGCGTGCCAATCCCACCAGTGCCAATGTGATCATGAACAATTGCATTCGCTGCCACACCCAACTCAATCAAGAGTTTGTGAAAACGGGCAGAATCAATTATATGATGACGCAGCAAGGAGCCGGTAAGGCGTGCTGGGATTGTCATCGCGATGTGCCTCACGGTGGAATCAATACACCTGCCACTACACCAAACAATTTGGTTCCGCGTCCGCCTTCACCTGCGCCCGAATGGCTGGCTAAAACGATTCAACGGAATAAACAAAACAAACAATAGATTACTTATGGCAAAGAAATTACAATCCTGGCAGGCATGGTTGCTCTTCGGTGGCTCCATGGTTGCCGTCTTTATGCTCGGGCTCCTTGTTTCGTCGCTGATGGAGCGCAGGGCAGAAGTGGCAAGTATCTTTAACAATCGCCGCACACCCATGAGCGGCATAGTGGCGAGGAATGATAAGTTCAAAAGCGATTTTCCATACGAATATGACACCTGGGAATTGACTGCCCGGACAGACTTCAAAAGCGAGTTTAACGGCAGCGAAGCCATGGATGTATTGGAGCAACGTCCGGAAATG
>CAMFNC010000199.1 GCA_945965245.1 uncultured Porphyromonas sp.
GGCTTCGACCTATCCGAACGCCTCGGTACTCCCGTATTGCTGCGCATCACTACCCGCTTGGCTCACTCTCGTGCCGGTGTGGCTCAAACAGATGCCGTGCGCGAAGAAAACACATTGAAGCTGCCCGAAGACAAGCGTCAATATGTATTATTGCCCGGTATTGCCAAGCGCAGATACCGTATTTTGTTGGATAAGCAAAAGGATTTTGTGCGTGAAGCCGAGGATAATCGCTTTACCACTTATACCGATGCTGCCGACAAGAGTAAGGGTGTGGTAGCTTGCGGTATCGGCTATAATTATTTGATGGAGGCCTTCGGTGGTCAAGTGCCTTATCCGGTGCTCAAGATTACGCAATATCCCATCCCTCGCAAGCATATGGAGCGTTTGCTCAATGAATGCGGCGATATCTATGTGGTGGAAGAAGGTTATCCCGTGGTGGAACAAGACCTCAAGGGGTTCCCCGGTCTGGAACGTATCAAAGGACGTCTGGACGGCACACTGCCGCGTGACGGAGAATTGAACCCCGACCATTTGGCCAAAGCATTCGGCCTTGCCACCGAAGTGGGCCAGCCTGTGCCTGATTTGGTTGCAGCTCGTCCGCCTGCCCTCTGTGTGGGTTGCAGCCACCGTGATGTGTACGATGCGCTGAATGCCGTATTGAAAGAGTATCCCAATGGTCGTGTATTCTCGGATATCGGGTGCTATACGTTGGGTGCTTTGCCTCCGTATGAGGCCATCAACTCTTGTGTGGATATGGGCGCATCCATTACCATGGCCAAAGGTGCAGCCGAAGGTGGTCTGTTCCCGGCTGTGGCGGTTATTGGCGACTCTACGTTTACGCACTCCGGTATGACGGGATTGCTGGATGCTGTGAACGAAAAGGCCAACATCACCATCATCGTTTCGGACAATGAATCTATCTCCATGACCGGCGGTCAGGAGTCCAGCGCACTGAACAAGGTGGAAGAAATCTGCAAAGGTATCGGCGTGGATCCCGAGCATGTAAAGACATTGCTGCCGGTACCCAAGAACCAAGAAGAGCTGCGTCGCATTATCCGTGACGAAATCAATTATGAGGGTGTATCTGTGATTGTGCCCAAGCGTATCTGTATCCAGAAGAACCTCCGCGATGTAAAGAAAAAGAAAGCCATGATGGCCAAACAACAATCTAAATAAGAAAGGAAGCACAAGATGAAAACAGATATGATTTTGGCCGGCGTAGGCGGTCAGGGTATTTTGTCAATCGCGGCAGCTTTAGGATCGGCAGCATTGACCAATAATTTATATCTCAAACAAGCCGAAACACATGGCATGAGCCAGCGTGGTGGCGATGTGCAATCATACTTGCGCCTCTCGGACTCACCCATTTATTCGGATTTGATTGGTTTGGGCACGGCAGATATTATCCTCTCTGTGGAGCCGATGGAAGCCTTGCGCTATTTGCCCTATCTGAAGCCGAGCGGATATGTTGTGACCAGTTCGGCTCCGTTTATCAACATTCCCAATTATCCCGATGAGGAAGCGTTGATAGCTCAAATTAAAGCACTGCCTCACCATGTATTGATTGATGCCGAAACCATTGCCAAAGAAGAAGTGGGCAATGCTCGTGCATCTAATTTTGTAATGTTGGGAGCCGCATCTCCTTTTATCGATATACCATACGACTATATCGAGCACGGCACAGAAGCCATCTTTGGCAGCAAGGGTGCCGATGTGGTGGAGATGAATCTCAAAGCTATCCGTGCAGGACGTGAATTTGCCATGCGCTACGCATCGGCCGAATAATCCCGACCGCATGATTATATAGGTACAAGAAACCACCCTTAGGCTCCGCATTCGGCACCCGAGGGTGGTTTTTCTTTTTGCCAAAACAATTCCAATTTTAACTTTCTAATAATACTTTTCATATGATTACACCCCAACTGATAGATCCCAAGAGCATTGCCGTGGTGGGAGCATCGGACGATGTGCAGAAACCCGGTGGCAAATCGCTGTTTAACGTAAAAAACGGCACCTTCCAAGGTAAAATATATGCCGTAAACCCCAAGAAAGCCGAAGTACAAGGTATCAAGGCTTATAAAGAGGTTTCCGAACTGCCTCAAACTGATCTCGCTATCCTTGCCATCCCAGCCACGCTCTGTGTGCCTGCGGTAAAAGTCTTGGTGGAGCAAAAAGAAACCAAAGCCATCATTGTGCTCTCTGCCGGATTCTCTGAAATGGGAGCAGAGGGCAAACGCCTCGAACAGGAAATGGCTCGTCTGGCCGACGAACATGATGCTACGCTTATCGGCCCCAACTGCATCGGCGTGATGAACCCGTTGCATCAATCTGTGTTTACCACCCCCATCCCCAAATTGCAATGGGACGGAGCTACGCTGATTTCCAGCTCCGGTGCCACCTGTGTGTTTATCATGGAGTCTGCCTTGAGCAAGGGCTTGCCTTTCTCTGCGGTATATTCTGTGGGCAACGCTGCTCATACCTGCGTGGAGGATGTCTTGGAATACGTAAACGAAACATACGGCACAGAGCGTTCACCCCGCACAGTGCTGATGTATATCGAGAGTATCAAGAAACCGGAGAAATTCCTGAAGAACGCTTCGGAATTGATTGCCAAAGGTTGTCGCATTGCCGCTGTCAAGTCCGGCACATCCGATGCCGGAGGTCGTGCTGCTGCCTCACACACCGGGGCCATGCTCAATTCGGATATGGCTGTGGATGCACTCTTCCGCAAAGCCGGTATTATCCGCTGCACCAGCCGTGGCGAACTGACAGCCGTGGGTGCCGTATTGCAGCATCCCGAACTGACCGGAAAGCGCATCGGCATTATCACACACGCCGGCGGTCCTGCCGTGATGCTTACGGACGTACTTTCCAATGGCGGAATGGATGTGCCTCACTTGCCTGAAGAGGTGATGGCTCCGCTATTGCCTGAATTGTTCGAAGGCTCATCCGTGGCCAATCCTGTGGATATTCTTTCCACCGGTACGGCCGAACAATTGAATAAGTGTTTGGAGTTTTGCGACAATCTGGATGTAATCGACGGTATCGTGGTTATCTTCGGTAGTCCCGGCTTATTCTCCAATGCTGATGCTTATGCCGTAATTCGCAAACAACAAAAGAAGAGCAAGAAACCCATCTATACCGTGCTGCCCTCCATTATCAATGCCAAGAAAGAAATGGATGACTTCGTGACCGAAGGCGGTGTGTTTTTCGAAGATGAGGCCGTGCTGGGCAATGCCTTACTCAAAGAGAGTGCATATATACCTCCCTGTACCGAAACCGACCCCGTGCTGCCCAATGTGGCAGCCATCCGCGAATTGCTGGGCAAACACAAAGGACTGGTACCCACCGACGAGGGTATGAAGTTGCTCGACCTGATGGGTATCAAACGTCCTATTAACCGCATTGTCAATGGTGAAGCCGATGCGCTCCAAGCGGCCAAAGATTTGGGCTTCCCCTTGGTGATGAAAGTGGTGGGGCCGGCACACAAATCCGATGTGGGCGGTGTGATTTTGAATGTGTCCACGATGGACGATGTGAAAGCCAACTTCCACAAACTAAATGCCATCCCCAATGCCACAGGTGTGGAGCTGTGCCAGATGGAATACGGCTTGGAGGTCTTTATCGGTGTGAAAAAAGAACCCGGTTTCGGTCATTTGATCACTTGCGGTCTGGGTGGTATTTTCATCGAAGTGCTCAAAGACATCCAATACGCTTTGGCTCCCGTTCACCCCTCTGAAGCGTTACGCATGATTCGTTCGCTCAAATCTTATAAGATGATTCGCGGTGTGCGCGGCAAAGAGGGTATCAACGAAGAGGTCTTTGTGGATGCCATCTGCAAGGTGTCCGCTTTGTTGAGTGCCATGCCCGAAATCGAAGAGATGGACCTCAATCCTCTGATGGGTCATGGTGATCATCTCGCAGCCGTGGATATTGTAATCAGACTCTAACATACATTTAACCATAAATCAATAGATATGAATTTCCCCGTATCCAAAGAAATCATCCGTCAGGCTCAGGAAGAACTGAACATCAAGAATCTGGCCACGGCATCCATCCGTGACCTCGTGGCACTGGTCAATGTGCTTCAGGCCAAAACCGGCCTTCGCTATGTGCGCATGGAAATGGGAGTGCCCGGACTTCCCTCGCCGCGTGTGGCCATCGATGCCGAACGCGATGCCATGGAGCGCGGCGTGAGTGCTGTGTATCCCAATCTGGATGGTCTGCCCGAGCTCAAAACCGAGATTGCTCGTTTTGTGAAGCTATTCCTCGATGTGGAGGTCACACCTCGCAACTGTGTACCCACTGTGGGTTCCATGCAGGGCACATTCACCTCGTTTCTGGTAGCCAACCGCTGTCATAAAGACCGTGCCAAAGGCACACTCTTCATTGACCCCGGTTTTAATATGAACAAATTGCAGGCACGCATCTTGCAGCAGCCGTTTGAAACATTCGATGTGTTTCACTACCGCGGAGCCAAACTGCGCGATAAATTGGAGAGCTACCTGAGCACCGGACAGTTCCAAAGCATCATCTATTCCAATCCCAATAATCCCACGTGGCAATGCTTCACGACAGAGGAATTGCAGATTATCGGTGAGCTGGCCACCAAATATGATGTGGTAGTGATAGAAGACTTGGCTTACTTCGGCATGGACTTCCGTCATGACTATTCCCACCCCGGCATAGCACCTTTCGTGCCCACCGTGGCCAAATATACCGATAACTATATCCTGCTTGTGTCCAGCTCCAAAGCATTCAGCTATGCCGGACAGCGCATCGGTATGTTGATTATCTCATCCAAACTGCACGAACGTGAATTCCCCGATTTGGAGATTTCTTTCGGTCGTCGTCGTTTCGGTGAAGCCATCGTTTCTTCGGCCTTGTATGCCCTCTCTTCCGGTGCCACCCATTCGGCACAGTGGGGTTTGGCGGCATTGCTCAAAGCCACCAACGAGGGGCGATACAACTTTGTGGAAGCCACCAAGGTATATGGCGAAAAGGCACATCGCATCAAGAAAATGTTTACCGACAATGGTTTCCATATCGTCTATGACAAAGACGGCAACGACCCCATTGCCGACGGTTTCTATTTTACCATCGGCTACGGCCGGTTGGATAGCAATCAATTGCTCGAACTGATGCTGCAATATGGTATGTGTGCCATTACGTTGGATACCACCGGCAGCGAACTTCAGGGCGTGATGCGTGTATGCGTATCGCTCATTCCGGATGAGCAATTGCCCGACCTCGAAGAGCGTGCACGCATGCTCAATGAAGCCATGCAGAGCAAGTAAGTTGTGGGCGTAAGGCCGCAGTCCATAAGAAAGGGGGAGATGTCAAAACTCCATCTCCACTAAAACCAACTATCATTTGTAAAGAACAACCGCTGCCAAAGAGCTAATAACTCAATGGTAGCGGTTGTTTTAATATTTGTTTAGGGTTAAAACTATCAATAGGGGAGGAGACTTCTCTCAATTCTGAGTTTTGACACACCCTCGATCAGGTCATCAACGGGTTATCATGGACACATATGCGCGCGCGCGCTTCCTCCATTGGGGTGGCTGGTTATATGAATCTTTGCCTTGATATAATCTCCGCTCCAAGACCCCGACCACTGCTGTTGTGTGACTTCAATCTTGTCCTTACTGAATTTTATGCCTGAGCTATAGGAAGAGTATTTGTAGTCATAATGAGGTTTATCACGATAAACCCCGATGAATGCGTTCATTCCAACATTATAGAGGACTGAACCTTGATATTGGTTATAATAGTTGTACTTGCTGTACTCTATAGCACCGTCCATGTCTATCATCCTTTTTACATAATCGACCGGATGGCATTCGCGAATCTGCCGCTCCCACCAGGCATCATCGGATATGTCTTGCAGGGTGCCGGTGAAGTTGGGACCCAGATGAATGGATTCCACGACCCACTTGGAGTTCGAATTTAAGGTGAAGTCCCCCACACGCGTATAACGGTAAGCCGAGAGGAACAGATTCTCGGAGAAGAAAACAGGAGATGTGATTTCGTAATAGCCTTTACCCATGAATCGGAGCATATAGACTTTATCCCGGCCGGCCTCGTGCCATATTTGTGTTTTTGTGTTGTAGATACTTCCACCGCCTATGAAAAATTGATCGTTGATGGTTTCGGCATTTTGCGTCTCCTGCATATTCAAAGTCTTCTTCGGAAACAGACCGCCGAGTTCACTCACAAAATAGAAATGACTTAATCTATTATATTGTATATCCGGATCCTCAACGGTTCGTTTGTGTCCAACAATGATAGACTCCAACGGATGCAAACTGTTGTAGTAGAAAAGGTGGATGGGCATCTGCACTTCCCTCGGACCGGAGTTCGTGGCGAGTATGATGTCCTGTCTCGGAAACAGATGGTTCGTCGCTTTAACCTTCAGACGTATCGTGGAGGTGCCGTCGGTATTCTTTTCCGTGTCTCCGACAACGGTTATCCAATTGGGTATGTTGGTCAGCTTCCAACCTCCGGTGCCCTCGGTGGTGATGGTGAGCGTTTGTTCTTCGCCTTTCTTGGCAAAGAACAGGATATCGCGTTTATCCACGGCTACACGTGCCATTTTCGGTTTTATTTTGACTTGCTCATCCACCAGATTCCAGTCCTCGATTTTGGCATGGAGTACATGGTTGCCACGCCAGGCTTCCTCGGGTGTGGCTGCCGGCGCCACAGTGGCAGTCGAAGGCATGGTGATGACATAGTGATGATTGCGCAGGATATCCATCTTGGTGCCGGTGGCATAATCCTTAAAGTCGATGCGGTAGTAACCAAAGGATTGAACTCCACCGTGACCCATATACTGACCGCCGACCACAAGACCCGTGACGTCGCCTTGTGATTTGCTTTTGCTGTCCGACTCAAAGATATAAAAAGAGAAGTCTTGGTTATAATAACTCCATGAAGTATAACTATACATCCCATGCCGCATATCGCAGGTAATGGAACTGCCGGAGGCCGGGGTAGCTCCGGTGGGTACGGTGGGTGTGAATACCTTGGGCTGCAAGAGGTTGGAGGCATCCAGATTATCGGGACTCATGCGTCCGTCTGTGCGAGGATTGAATAGGCGTATATCGGCTATCGGCTCTATTTCCGGTGCAGATTTGATGGTCACTTTGGCCACGGGACGTATCAATGTAACAGTGCGAGGGGTGGCAGCATAATTGCGATCGATGACTTGGTTGGGCAGCTCGCCCCACATGGGCATACCGCCCGTGAAGTCGGGTATCATGCCGTTAGTCACGGTAAATGCACTCTGCATCATACCGCCATCCCACGGCTGCCCGTTCGGATCTAAGGGTGGTATGCTGCTCATGACGGCAGGCACACGGAGGCGGCTCATCACCGCTTCCTTGTCTTCGCCGGTATGTGCATGGAGTGCCATTACCTGGCTGTGCACGTTGGCCAGCACCACCAAAGTCTGACCTTGGGGGTAGACATTGAGCATGACTTTGACCTTGTTCGTAACAGGATCGTACTGCCCCGAAGCGTGGTAAAAGAAAGTGCCCTTTTGGATATTGGTAGGGTCGGCAGGGTCCACAAGGAAAGAGAGCACATCCACGGAGTGAATGGTGGTTTCGTCTGTTTCGCCTATGGCGGCACGCAGTGCAGGCGCAGGTGCCGATGCAGGGCTGTGTGGGAAGTTGAAGTCCAGAAGCAGCACGGCTTCGGTATCCGGAACGGGTGGTTCGGTCATGCGTTCGCGTGTGCAGGCTGCCGCCATGACGAGCAGCAACCCGAGGAAAAAATGCCGCAGCTGCATGCGGCTCAAATGGGTGAATGTCATATCGATATTTGCGTTTTGCATCGGTGTGCGTATCCGCCCGGGAAAGCGGCATCCGCATGGAGGGTGAGAAGAGAGCGGGCGGGACAGGCCAAGCGTATGAAACTGAACTGAAGGGGCATTGGCATGCCCGCCCTTCTCTCAGGAGGGTCGGGATGTGGGGTTGGTCGTCCGGGGCACTTCCCACGGATTATCCTATCCATACGAACGGATATCCGAAAGCGCACGTTCGGCATCCCCATTCAGAGGTCATCTGCCGAACCGCAGCCCGTCCCGCTGGTCGGTTCGGAGCTTCTATAACAGCTCCGCTCAAGACTTGCGATAGGACGGGTGCGGTGCCTGCGATTCCCCCAGAGGAAAATGCTTGAAAAAAAAGGCGGAAAGCAGGCTTATTCAGCAATGTCCGCTCATCCGGTCGATGAGCGATATCGGGTAGGTACAGCTGCGGTGGGTATCCTATGATTCGCCCGGAATAAAGTTTGGGCGGGAGGATATGTATGGGCGGAATGTTACAGCCCGTCATCGCTTCCACCACCGCTGCCCGGAGAGCCTCCACCACCCGGAGGGGTGGGCACAGTACCACCGGAGGAGGCTTTTGACTTGCGGTTGTGGGGGTTATCCACGCTCAACTCCACGGCTCCGGCAGCGGCACGCATGGCGGCACGGGGGGTGAAGATGATTTTTGGGGTTTTGAGGCAGTCCACGGTCACTTCTTTCACATTGCTCATCATCCTGGAAGGAACCGATATGCGGAAGCTGCCCAGTTCGCCCAAATCCACGCTCTGCCCCATAAGCATGGCATCGCGCACGATGGCTGCCAAGCTGATCAGGGCGCTGGATACATCGCCTGCAGAAAGCGACGTTTCGCGCACGATGCGGTCGATGACCATGCGGTTGGTCATACGCTGACCGGATTTGGGCACGGCAAAGTAGGCCGTTTCGCCCTTGCGCTTGCCGATAGTCAGCTTGCGCTGTTTTACTTCGAATTCTATCATATCATCAATAAATTAAGTTCTTGTTTGGTTTTTTATACCCTAATCGTGGGGATACTCTCGACCCTACACGTAGGTGTAACTTCAGCACTACTCGTAGGTATGCTTCAGACCCTACGAGTAAGGTCGTCTCGAACCCTACGGGTAGGGTTCTATGTGGCGGATGGCACCTCCATTGTTAGCTGTTTTTGAATAGACGCAGACAGAAAGCATCATCGTTATTACCGGAATCGTTATATACAAACTTGCACTTGTTCTTGGTTATCTCCACATGCATCAAGCGCCCTACAGATGTATCGACACCCGCATGGTAATATCCCGTATTGCCACGAAGTTTGAGGACACCTTTTTTTACTCCCGGTGCCGTTGGGGGAGCGGCTTGGTCAATGAACCCGCAGGCCGGCAGATAACGCACGATGGTTTCGGAACGATGAGCATTCCACCAGGAATCGGATTTGATGGTATTTATGTCGGGCAGCGGATTCATGTACCCCACCCATACGCACGATATCTCCAATTTGGAGTCGGTATTATTGTCTGCGGCAAAAGAACCCAGATAGCGATATCGAAAGGCACACATACCATAATTATCTCTGACAGGCTGAGTGCTGTGAACCACATAAGAATATGCATCAGGGTCGGAATCCTCCACTTTATGATAGCGCAATGCATAAGTGGTATTATGAGTATTGTCGAAAAAATAGGTGGAGGATGAAATTTCTTGTGAAGTGGAACACACTACGAGTTCTTTGTACGTACCATTGGCACTCACATCCGAAGGCAGGATTGCATGCCAAAGCACTGGAGCTCCACCCTGTGTCGTCACATAAGGTTGAAGAGAGGTCCCATAAAATTTACTATACAAAAACTTATCATTGGGATCATAAATGGGATCACTTCCGGAACTTAGAACATAATGGTTATAGTATCCGCTCTGATTCGTGGCATGGCTCGTGGTAAACCCTAAGGATTGATCCCATGGGCTGGTGGCTCCGCCGGGTATAGACGACAAATTGCTACATGAGTATGTATTATTGCCCACCAAATTGAATTCCGCCATGCGCTCGATGGGCAGAGGTCCAATCCGATATACATCTATTCTTTCTCTGAGAGGAGATCCTTCAAGCCTGATTTCCAGATATCCCAGCATCCGGTCGAAAGCGTGGGGGCGGAGGGTTATTTTAACGTCATGTGCTCCGGCACTAAAGTTCTCCTGATCAATGGTCAGTGCATCATGAGAGCTCGGGACGGAACCATCGGGATTGAAACAATACACTTTGAAATCCTTGCTGGCTTTGATGGAAATCGTTTGTGTGTTCTGAGGGGCAAGCATCAAAACACGGCGATGCGACACATCAATGTAGTCAACGTTGTCGAAAACAGAGTGGATGTAGTCTAAGTCCACGGCATGCAGCGTGGCTATGCCATTCGTCGCATTGTTGGTGTATGCTCCGTAAGGCACAGAACTCTCGCGCATGGCGTCTTCGTAGGTATCCAGCCCTTTCTGCTTCACGGAGGTGATGGTGAAGCGATAGAGGTGGTTGCGCAGAATATGCATGGGGGTGCCTTTGGTAACTCCGTGGTTGCCATCGTGCACGAAATCCATGGGGTAATAGGTGGTCTGCCCCTTATACTTGCCCTGCACCACGATGCGCATATGCGTATTGCCGTTCCATCCGTGGTCGGGGGGAGTGATGGGGTTGGGCGACTCATATACGTAGATGTTTTGGATTTTCTGTGGGGTGGCGACGTCGGGGGCGATGTCGCGGAAGTTCATGTCTCTGTCGTAGTTGTCATGGTGCACGGGCACATCGGGATGAGCCAAGTCGGCGTATGCATTGCCGGAGGTGGGGAAGCCTACCAGATGAATTTTCTCCAGTTCGAAGCCGGGATCCTCGTTGATCACATCGACGCGTGCCATCATGCGGCGCATGGATACGGGGTTCGTTTTGTCACACAGTACGCGGGACACACCCTCCTCGAGCCGGATGCCGTTGGTACCCGTGCCACACAACTCGCCGTACATCGGCATCATATAAGAGCCTTTGTTGAAAAACTGACTTTTGTAGTCGGGGAAAGTATGAAAATAGGGGTCGCTTGTAGGGGAATATGCTCCCTGTGCGTGATAAGGATAGTCTACACTTCTTAACTCCATTCTTTTCAGCCCGTTATACGTTGTGGGAATAAGTTCGTCATTGTTATCGTACAACGACGAAATAATAGGATTGAACAAATTATAGCGTAGTATTATTTGTGGAATCATGGGGTCGAACGGAATTAAATTGTCACTTTTTCCTCTGGGGGCGTTAGCTACGATCACGATGCGATGATAGTCGTCACTCGGAAGGTGCATACGCACGAGCCAGTAACGGTCTTTGGGGTTACTCGTGGGTTGGATTTCTATCTTGTGTATGTTGTCACTGAACAAAAAATAGTGTTTTACCTTCTCCTCTACACCCTCTATTTTGGTGGCTATCACGTAGAGATTTTGCAATGCGTCTTCATCCAATCCCATGCGCATATCTCCGCCTCTTGGCGGCATCATGTCCGGCAATGCCAATGTGAAGGTCACCTCGGCTTCGGTCGACCGCTCCGTGCCGGGTTCTTCGCTGAATACGTCGCGCATGCAGCCCGCAGCCAGGGTTAGGATGGCAAGCAGGAGCGCAGTGACCGAAAGGTGCAGGAGAGAGATCTGTGATGTTCTGATGGTTTTCATCTGATGAATGTGATTATGAGGGGGTGAGAGTATATATATATGTAGGTGTTATCGTGTACGTTTTTTCGGCGGATGATTACACCACGGGTTTGACGGGTATGACTTCCCAGCCGTTCACCAATATGGAAAGGGCTGTGCCGGCGGCAGATAATTTGAATTCGATGAGGAAATAATCTTCGCGATCCAAGGCTTCCTGAGTCCGATAGCGTGGCGAAGTCATGATGCGTTGTATCAACTCTTCGGAAAATCCGGGTATGGCATCGGATCCATCGGGCATGAGCAGACGGAGGTTCAAGGTGTGATTGGCATCGTACAGACGCATTACGTGGAAGTGATAGGAAGCTGTGGCCGCAGCCGGTGCCGGATGGAACGCTGCGGAAGGTATGTAAGGTGCATGACGCACGGCTTCGCGGTCTGCGGGGCGCAGGTTGGCGGCGTCAATGCGGGCATTGTCGGAATAGAGATACGGAGTGGCACCGGTGGGTAGTACACCCGTGAAGCGTATTTCCACCTCCTTGGTGTCTTTGGTCAGTGCCACAGGGTGCGGTTCCGTATCACCAATCATAATTTTCTGATGAGTGAGGCGACCAAAGAAAAATTCATCTATGGGGTCTGCCACAGCATCGGCTGAACCCTGTTTCTTGAGACGCACACGGAAGTCTGCGAGTGTGGTCTTGCCGACCACCGGACCGGCCACGAAATAGCCGGGTGTATTGGCATGGTAGGTGCCGGCTTCGAAACTGCGTGAGGAGCCTTCGCCCACCACAATGAAACTATAAATGCCCTCTTCGAGGTCGATGGGGAAAAGTTGGCCGTTGCGATAGCGAGAACCTTGGTTGTGTATGGAGCACACATAACGATCGGCAGCATCGAATACGTGCACGGTGAGGCTATGCACTTCACGTTCGAAGCGGTCTACCTCCTGTTTGTTATGTAGTTTGTAATAGGGCTGCAACAAGAAGCGTTTGGGACACTGTGAGCGGTCATCGTAGATGCAGCCGGACAAGAGCCACATGAGCATCAGCATGCTGCCGAGGATTGCGGATGACGCAGTACGTAGCGTTTTCATTGTGACGAAAGATGGAATATATATTTATTGGGTATTCATCATGCCACAGAGGCATGGACGGACATTCGTATCTGATAACAATAAGCAGATGAGATATGGCAGAGAGTACCCCTCCCCGGGTTCCCCGATATGCAATCGGTTTCATGTCATTACACCGGAAATCCGCCGGGGAGGGCTACTGCCACATGTTGAACAAATTATACAACAGGTGTTACAGGTACCACCGTCCAGTTACCCACGGTTACTGTCAGCTCAACCGACAGTTGATC
>CAMFNC010000200.1 GCA_945965245.1 uncultured Porphyromonas sp.
GGATGATAATTCGTATAAAATTTTTATTCATAGAAAAATGGGTAATTGGGATTTCTACTTCATAAGTCCGGGTCAATAGCCAATGACAGCCATATAGATGGATTGAAAAAGGAATACTACTTCTATACAGTTCGTGGTGTAATTAACCGTGCAAATATACGTAAAACATTTTCTTTTCCTATTTTTGTGGCATAAATTTAATTGAATCAAGGGGTTAATCATATAATGTTTATCCACCAAAACCGGATTTAATCTAACTGAAATAGAGATGAATATGAAAAAAATCATGCTTCTGTCCATTGCTCTCCTTGCTTTGTTTGCCACCAATGGCTTTGCACAGCAGGCACGTTACGCCAAAGTGTGCGTGGCCTTTTATAATCAGGAGAACCTCTTCGACACTATCGATGGACCCAACAACGATGCCGACTTCCTGCCCAACGGGCTAAACCTGTGGAACTCCAAACGTTATCAACACAAACTGAACCGAATGGCCTCTGTGATAGCCAAAATAGGCAATCACGGCCCCGATATAATCGGTCTGTGCGAAGTGGAAAATCGCGGCGTACTGGAAGACTTGGTGCGGCAGCCCGAGTTGGCCAAACTCAATTATTCCATTGCACATTTCGACTCTCCCGACCTCCGGGGCATTGACTGTGCATTGCTTTATCGTGCCGATATTTTTCAGATGACCGATTGCGCTCCACACTTTGTTGCCATTCCCGGCGAACCGGAAATCCTTACACGTGATATTTTGCAGGTTTCCGGAGTCATGGCCGGCGAACCGGTTCACTTCCTTGTGGCTCACTGGCCCAGCCGTTCCGGTGGCGAAGAAATTTCGCTCAAGCGTCGTATGGCTGCCGCCCGGGTGATGCGTGGCGTGAGCGACTCCATCATGACTGCCGACCCCAAAGCCAAAGTAATCCTGATGGGCGACTTCAACGACGACCCCACCTCCCCCAGTGTCATCAAAGGACTTCAGGTGCAGGAAAAGGCGCAAGGCTTGCTACCTGCCGACTTGTTCTGCCCCATGATTGCCATGTACAAAAACGGATACGGCACGTTGGCCTATCGTGATACATGGAATCTCTTCGACATCATGGTGGTCAATGGCAATCTGATGAATGGCAGCGCAAACGAGTGGACGGTACTTAAGAATGCCAAAGATGGCTTCTATGCCCAAATCTTCAATGAGCGTTTCCTATTGCAAAAGTACGGTCAATACAAAGGTTATCCTTTCCGTACCTTTGCCGGAGGCAAATACGATGGCGGATATAGCGACCACCTGCCTGTGTATCTTTATTTGGTCAAAAAAATCTGAAAGATTTCTCCCAATCCGAGTAAGCAACAAGGGTGCTGCATGTATGCAGCACCCTTGTTGCTTACATCCTGATAACCGGATATTCGGGCATCATATTAGACTAAAAGCTACGGATATAAGAAACCATAAAGGTTAGAGGCTGCAAAGTATAAGATTCTGTAATAACGTCCGACATATCATTGGTACTCAGTCCGTAGTATGTCTGATTGGTCAGATTTTTGCTGCTCAAATCCAATTCCCAGTTTTTGCCTTGGAAGCGCATACCGGCATCCAGAAAATGCATGGTTTTGAATTGTCCGGATCGATATTCGTTGTAATCGGTCTGCCATAGTGCATATAGTTCCATGCGTTTATTCACCAACCATGATATCTTGAAGAGATTTTCCAATCCCATTCTGTTTGTGGTGTAATCATTTCCCTGTGGCTGTTTTATCCAATTGCTATTCAGTCTATAGCGCAAAGACAGTGAAGCCGAAAGTTGCGAAATGGGGCTGTAATAAAGTGCGGGACTAAGGAGTAATCTATTGTATCGTATGGGCAACATTTGGCCATTGCGCATCATACTCGTGGTGGTATAAAAATTTGAAACGTTCAGTTTGGCTGTAAGGTGTTGCTCCACTAAATATTGTCCGATATTCCAATCCATTCGATATTGGTTGCCGGAAATATTACCACCAAAGTATGAAGATATGATTTGCCCATTGGATTGCACCTCGGAATTAATCAATTGATTATGAATAAAATGAGATGCACTGGCAGATAATGAGCTGAATAAGGTGGTAATGGGGTTGCGGTAATGAATGCGAAAAGCTCCACGAATGTTTTTATTGAGCGACAATACACCGCTTCCATTGGCAGACATATATCTGTAATCCCTCGGATAATCCATAGTCATATATCCGGTCATATCTCCAAGAGCCTGGCTGAAGTTACCACTGACGGAAAGCGTCCAATAAGGCTCGAAACTCTGTGTAAATCCCGTGCCGATATTCCACAGCGGTTTGCTGATCCGATTGATTTTATCGCTATAAATGTCCCGATAGCGCATCACGCTCCATTGAAATGGCAGATTGACGAAAAACGAAGATGAATTTGCCTTCCAATTCAAAGAGGGGGTGATGTGAGCCGATAAATCATACCCATTCAATTTTTGCTGTTTATTATCTCGTCGGGTGTGATACGTTTCCCAAACCCCCAACAGTCTGTACGAAAGGTTTAGCATCCAGTGATTGCCCAAATTGTACATATCGGAAGAAGAGAGCTTGGCATGAATGCCATCGGAAAACAAGGTCTGCTTCAGCTGGCTTTGGGGGTTGCTGATGGATATTGTGGCGGTAGGGCTGCGGAATGCACCCACGGTGGCATTGATATAGTGTACATTGCTTCCCATCTTGAACATGAAGTCCGAGTTATTAACCAAAGCAAAATGATTGCCACTATATAGATGATTGATGGGCTGATGGTCTTGGGTGATATGAAAATGATTGTCTATCAGCGTACCTTCGATTTGAAATCGATTTTTCAGATAATTTTCATCTTCGTTACGTTCGTAGGTGGCTCCCATGCTGAATTTCCTATTTTTGAGCCGAGGTGCCATCAGCTCCGATATGGATACAGAGCTACCATCGGGCAGGGCATACCGCACGGTACGTTCGGCATTATATTTCTTTTGATCTTTCAGATATGAGGTTTGGATGCGTAAGTCTTGGGTGGAGCTGAAACGTTTAACCATATTGAACGTTATGCCCACACTTTGATTGTCGTATTTCCGATGGTCTGCCACCGGAGCCGAAGAATAGGGGTTATTGCTGCCGAGGTGTTCGGTTCGGCTTGTGCGTATGCCGGATTGATTTAAAAAGTCGTTATGCTCGGAGGCAATGTCTTCGCCGGTATTATTCCCTTTCAGGGTGGTAATGTATTGGAAATTCTGCATGAACCCCATCAGCACCAAATTACCCAAATAGCGATACTTATAACCACCACCCAACTCTATTTTTCCGATGGGACGCCCCAGAGATTTCTTTTTTAGTCGGATGTTCAGAGCGGCTTCGGAGGGAGTAGAAAGATCTCGCAACATCCGTATGGGCTGGTGATTTTCGTAAACCTGCACACTGCCGATATCCTCCGGCTTCAGATTTCGAGAGGCAATGGCATACCGTCCGTCCAATAAATTGATGTCTTCGATATAAAACTTGCTGATACCCTTGCCATTGTATTTGATTTGTCCGTTATCCTCTATTTCTATTCCGGGCATACGTTTCAGAATATCTTCCAAGGAGTGATCTCCCGGTCGGATAAAAGGATGAGCCTTGTATGTGATGGTATCGCCGGCTTTGCGAATGGGCACACTGCGCACCGTTACTTCACGCAGTTGGATGGAGCTGCTTGCCAAGGATATGTTTATGGTCTGTACCCGCCCCAGCGAAATCTCCTGCTTGTGCTCCTTATAACCCAAACTACGCACAAACAGCAATCCTTTTCCCTCTCGTGCAGCGCATTTGAGCACATAGCTGCCATCCTGTTTGGTCACGGCAAAAGTCAATCTTTTTTGTGGCGCATCGGCATTGTGCAGCGATACGATAGCTCCGTCCACCGGCCGCCCATCGGTTGCATCGGTCAGCTTGCCGCTGATTTCGGTTTGTGCATTCAGC
>CAMFNC010000201.1 GCA_945965245.1 uncultured Porphyromonas sp.
CCCAATGATATATATCCACGAGAAGAGGTCCTCCCCCCCCCAAAAAAAACGGCTGTGACCGGCTCTCCATCAACAAGCAAAAAATGACACAATATAATGACTACTCAATGGAACATAGCGCACCTCACGCAAGAGGAGGAGGCGCTGGCGGAGCAGCTGGCAGAGCGGCTGAGCATATCCCCTATCGTGGGTCAGCTGCTGATACAGCGCGGCATTACCACCGAGGAAGAGGCTAATGACTATTTTCACCCCGGCCTAAGCAAACTGCACGACCCGTTCTTGATGCGAGACATGGATTTGGCTGTCCGCCGGCTCAACAAAGCCGTGGGCAACCGCGAACGCATCATGATATATGGCGACTATGACGTGGACGGCACCACGGCCGTTACCTTGGTATATAAATACCTAAGGCACACCGGCTGTTCGCAAGACGACCTCGACTATTACATCCCCGACCGGTATGATGAGGGCTATGGCATCAGCAATAGAGGCATAGACTTCGCTCACACTTGGGGAGCCAAGCTGATTATCGTTTTAGACTGTGGCATCAAAGCCGTGGACAAGGTAGCGTATGCCAAGAGTTTGGGTATAGATTTCATTATTTGCGACCATCATAATCCGGATGAAACGCTACCCGATGCCGTGGCGGTTTTGGATCCCAAACGAACCGATAACACCTACCCCTTTGAGCACCTTTCGGGCTGTGGTGTGGGATTTAAGTTGATGCAGGCTTTTGCCATGAGTAATGGGTTTGACCAGAAACATCTGTTCAGCTATCTGGATCTTTTGGCTGTGAGCATAGCCGCCGACATTGTGCCATTGGTGGGTGAAAATCGCATTTTGGCATACCACGGCATCCGACAACTCAACTCTCACCCATCACTGGGTTTGAAAGGCATTATCAAAACAGCAGGTTTAGAAGGTAAAAGCATTGATATGGATGCCATCGTATTCAAAATTGCACCTCGCATCAATGCCAGCGGACGAATGATGAAAGGGCGCGAGGCTGTGGATCTCTTGCTGGCCAAAGACAAAGAATCAGCCAAAGAACAGATTGCCAACATCAATGAATACAACACCGAACGGCGCCGATTGGATAGAGTTGTTACCGAGGAAGCCATCCAGCAACTCAAAAATGATGCAGATTTAGAAAACAGAAAAATATTGGTGCTTTACAGTCCAAATTGGCACAAGGGGGTTATCGGCATTGTAGCTTCACGCATCACAGAACATTATTGCCGTCCGACCATTGTGCTGACCCGCAGCGGCGAGAACATCTCCGGTTCGGCTCGTTCCTTGGGTGGATTTGATGTGTATAAAGCCATCGAATACTGCCGTGACTGCTTGGTAAACTTTGGCGGCCATACCTATGCTGCCGGATTAACCATCAAATCGGACTGCCTTGAGGAATTTACCGAACGTATCCGTGAGTTTGCCAATAACACGGTGGAACCGGAAATACTCATTCCGCAAATTAATGTGGATACGGAAATTCCGCTCGCCATGGTAAGCGATAAATTGATGTATGACATCAAACGCATGAGTCCTTTTGGTTCGGGTAACGAAAAACCGATTTTTGTGACTCGTCATTTGATTAATAATGGTCGCTCCAAAGCCGTGGGTGTAAGACAGGAACATCTCAGGCTGGATATTACCAACCTCGAACGCACACTGCGCCCTATAAATGGTATCGCTTTTCAGCAAGCCAAGAAAAACATCTCTATGATACAACAGTACAAGCCATTCAGTCTGGCATACACGATAGAGGAGAATACCTACCACTCCAATAGCTTCCTGCAACTGATGGTTAAAGACATTCACCTCGAATAATACAAATCATGCCGCTGTATTCCGAAGAGGACATCTACGAATCACTCCACACGAATACGTTGGAAGAAGAACCGGACGAAAACGAAAGGTACACCCCGGGAAACGACACTTGGGACCCGGAAGAACTTTCTCAAGAAGCTTTGTCTGCCGAAACCGTTCGGCAAGGTAACACTCCGGAGGAAGTACTGAAAGAGTATTGGGGTTTTGGCGAATTTCGACCGCTGCAACGAGACATTGTGCAGTCTGTATTGAACGGACAAGATACATTCGGACTAATGCCGACTGGGGGAGGCAAAAGTATCACATTTCAAGTACCAGGGCTAATTTTGCCGGGGCTTACATTAGTGGTCACCCCGCTTGTATCACTGATGAAAGACCAAGTGGATAAGTTGCGTCTGATGGGAATCAAAGCTACCGCCATTCACGCCGGGATGCATCACGATAAGATTGTAACCACCATCGGCAATTGTATCTATGGGAAATATAAATTCTTATATGTATCCCCGGAACGCCTATCCTCACCTCTTTTCCTTGCTCACCTCACAGAGCTGAACATCAGCCTTTTGGTAGTAGACGAATGCCATTGCATCTGCCAATGGGGCTACGATTTCCGCCCTCAATATTTACAAATCAAAGAGTTGCGTGAAATGCTTCCCGATGTGCCAATATTGGCTCTCACAGCTACGGCCACACCGGAGGCCGTGGAAGATATTTGCCACCATCTGAAATTTCCCCACCCTTACGCACCTCAGATTTTCCGAAAGAG